>CAIWFP010000109.1 GCA_903911985.1 uncultured Sphingomonadales bacterium | reverse complement strand
TGGTGGGTGGGTATGTGGTGGGTGGGTATTCTGGGCTTCGGGATCAGACAGGTGCCCCACCTGCTCTCGCGCCAGCCCAACGCGCGCCCGCGCCTGCCTGCGTGCCAGTGCCGGGGCGAGGGCGATAACCGAATCGGGGCGGGGGCGGGGCATATGTTCATCTTATGTTCTTTTTCACCCTGCGGCAAACGGCCAAGTTCCGGCACCCGATTCAGATGCCAAAAGCAGAGGCTTCGTGTCCCGCTTTGACACCGCCCGCACATGGCGGCGCTTACGCGCTAGGCAGGCTGAACCAACAGGCCTACGGATAACCCCCTACACCAACCAGAATCGCGGTTATGGATCAGTCACGTATCTATCTGATCGCCCTGCTGCTGGGGCTGCTCGTCATTCCTCTGGCGGTTTTTATTGCCCGCAGGCGCGAGCGGAAAACCCGCGAGACATGGCAAACGCTGGAGCAGAGCCGCCGAAGGCGGAATATGGCCGAATATCGCGCCTGGCAGTGGCTCTATGGCAAGCCCAGGCCCCGCCGCCTCACCGACCAGCGCGGTGGCAAGGGGCATAGTGCCAACCCCAAGCCATAGTTTCGGGCAACGGGCGGCGCGGTGATGGCATGGCTTGAAACACCGCGATCCACCCGCCGGTTGTCGGTGCCGATTATCGACAAGGCATGTCCCACCACCAATTTGGCCCCACCACCAATAGGGACAGAAGCGCCCCGCTTCATCGGGGTTCTATCTTGCGCGTTGTTGCATCCAGGGGGCCATGCGGGCGATGGCCTCATGCACCTCGGGCGTGGAGACGGCAAAGCTGAGGCGGATGTGGTGGTGGCCCTCCACGGGGTCGAAATCCACGCCGGGCGCGATGGCAACGCCGGTATCCTCCAGCAGCTTGATGCAGAAGGCGAGGCTGTCGTTGATACCATCCTTCCCCTGCCGATCCGGGCCCAGCAGATGGGCGATATCCGCCCAGATGTAAAAGGCGCCGTCGGGCGGGGCGATTTCGGCACCCGCCAGCCCCAGTTCGGGCAGGGCGGCCAGCAGGGCCTCGCGATTGGCGCGATAGGTCGCCAGATGCCCCTCCAGCTCGCCCTGGCATTCAAAGGCGGCAAGCCCGGCATGCTGGCTGAGCGAGGGCGGGGTGAGGAACAGATTGTTCATCCGCGCAATTGCCGCGTCCAGCAGATCCTCTGGCGCCACCAGCCAGCCCAGCCGCCAGCCGGCCATGCTGAAATATTTGGAAAAGCTGTTCACCACCAGCGCGGCGGGATCATAGGCCAGCATGGAGACGGTGGGCAGGCCGTAACTCAGGCCATGATAGATCTCGTCGGAGATGATGCGGATGCCCCGCGAAGCGCAGACAGCAGCGATTTCGGCCAGTTCCTCGGGCGCGATGATGGTGCCGGTGGGGTTGGCCGGGCTGGCGATGATCACGCCATCGGGCGCGGGATCGAGCGCGGCCAGCGCGGCGGCGGTGAGCTGAAAGCGCACATCGGCGGCGCAGGGCACTTCCACCGGCTCCATGCCCAGCGCGGCGAGGCTGTTGCGATAGGCGACATAGCCCGGCCTTGCCAGCGCCACCCGGGCCCCCGGCGCGAAGGCGCAGGTCAGCGCCAGCACCAGTGCGGGCGAGGCGCCGCAGGTCAGGATCACCTGTTCCGGCCGGATCGTCACCGCTTGCGTTTGCGCATAATGCCGGGCGATGCGCTGCTTCAGGGCGGCGCTTTCCCAATAGCCCATCGCCTCGCTATCGAGGATGCGATGGGCCTCGGCGATGGCGGCGGCGGGCGCCCCGGTGGAGGGCTGGCCATATTCCATATGGATGACGCTGCGCCCCTGTGCGGCAAGGGCATGGGCCAGCCGGCCGATGGCCATGGCGTGAAAGGGCTGGATCTCGCGGGTCATTCCGCGCGCCTAGCATGAAGCCCGGGAGGGCCCAAGCCTCTTGGTCCAAGCCTCTGGCCCAAGCATCTGGGCCAAAACTCACCGGCCCAAAACTCACCGGCCCAAAACTCCCTCGCTCCATACTCGCCTGCCGCGGGGTATGGTGGCGCCCGGGTGTGGCGGGGCGGGGCATGATGCGCTAGGCTGCCCTCTGGGCGGCGTGTGGCCGGCCGCAATTCGCCCGATCTGCCGCCCGGCCCTCCGGCGCGCGTGGCTCTGGCGGGGCGATTCTGGCCAGCGGTCGGCCGTTTGCCCACGCGATAAATGCCCGCATCCGGGCCAGCCGCAAGAGGAGCTTCGATGAGCGAGCACCACCACGCCTATGCGCACAAGCTGGAGAAGCTGCAGATCGCCCTCAGCCGGGTGCAGCGGCACGTGCTGGCCGAGGGCCGCAAGGTGCTCATCATCGTCGAGGGGCGCGATGCCGCCGGCAAGGACGGCACGATCAAGCGCATCACCGAACATATGAGCCCGCGCGACACCCGCGTGGTGGCGCTGGGCGTGCCCAACGAGCATGACCGCAAGGCATGGTATTTTCAACGCTGGGTCGCGCAGTTGCCCGTCAGCGGCGAGATCGCCCTGTTCAACCGCAGCTGGTACAATCGTGCCGGGGTGGAGCGGGTGATGGGCTTTTGCACCGAGGCCGAATATGTCGAGTTCATGGCCACGGTGCCGCTGTTCGAGCAATTGCTCGTCCATTCCGGCATCACGGTGCTCAAATATTACCTCGACATCAGCAAGCGCGAGCAGAAAAAGCGGCTGGCCTCCCGCGCGGAGGACCCGCTCAAGCAGTGGAAGTCCAGCCCGGTGGACAGTCGGGCGCTGAAGAAGTGGAGCGCCTATAGCCACGCGCGCGACGCCATGCTGGCGCGCAGCCACAGCGTGTTTGCCCCGTGGATCGTGGTGCGGGCCGACGACAAAAGGGCGGCGCGGCTGGGCATCATCGCCGACATCATCGCCCGGCTGGCCGAACCCGATGCGGAGGAGGCCCTGTCTGATCTGGCCTCTGATCCGGCGGTGGTATTTCTCTATGACCCCATTGCCCGCGCATCCGGCTGGCTGGCAAAATAGGGCTGTAACGCATTGCCCGGCCAGACATGCGCCAGATCAAGGCCTTGCGGCAGCCGGCGACCTAGCCTTGCGGACGACAACATGGTGGGAGACATGCTTTGACACAGGATACCGGCCATACCGCGCTTGAACTGACCTTCCACGGCGCGGCGCAGACCGTCACCGGTTCCTGCATGGAGCTGACCCTGAACGGGCACCACATTCTGGTGGATTGCGGGTTGTATCAGGGCTCGCGCACGCTGGAGACACTGAACCACGGCGCCTTCGAATTCGATGTGTCGCGCATAGCGGCGGTGGTGTTGACCCACGCCCATATCGACCATTGCGGCTTGCTGCCAAAGCTGGTGAAGCAGGGTTACAAGGGGGCGATCTGGTGCACGCAGGGCACCGCCGACCTGCTGGAATTCATGCTGGCCGATGCCGGGCGCATTCAGGAAAGCGAAGCCTCGCGCCGCAACCACCGCCGCGACCGCGCCGGCGAGACCGCCTTCGAACCGCTCTATACCGAGGCCGACGCGCTTGCCGCCTGACGCCAGTCACAGGGTGTGGAGCTGGGCGAATGGTTCGAGCCCGCGCCGGGCTTTCGCGTGCGCCTGTGGAACGCCGGGCATATTCTGGGCGCCGCCAGCGCCGAGATCGAGGCGATGACGCAGCGGGGGCTGGTGCGCCTGTTGTGTTCGGGCGATATCGGGCCCGACAACAAGGAAATGCAGGCCGATCCGCAGGCGCCGAGCGGGCTGGATTACGTCGTCTGCGAGAGCACCTATGGCAACCGCACCCGCGAGCATCTGACTATCGAGGCAAGGCGCGACCTGCTGGAGCGCGAGATCAACACCGCGCTGGCCCGTGGCGGCAATCTGGTCATCCCGGTCTTCGCGCTGGAGCGCACGCAGGAGCTGGTGCTGGATATCATCCGGCTGGCCGAGGCAAACCGCATTCCCGGCGCGCCGGTGTTTGTCGATTCGCCGCTGGCCAGCCGCGCCACCTCGGTTTTCGCCCGGCATGCGGGCGAGCTGGAGGATATGGCCGGTGTCGATATCGCCCGCCACCCCTCGATCCATTATGTCGAGGATACCGCCGAATCGATGCGGCTGAACAGCGTTTCCGGCGCGATCATTCTGGCCGCCAGCGGCATGTGCGAGGCCGGGCGCATCCGCCACCACCTGAAGCACAATCTGCACCGCCGCGATTCCACCGTGCTGTTCGTCGGGTTCCAGTCGGCCGGGTCGCTGGGGCGGGTGCTGGTGGAGGGGGCGCAAAGGGTGCGCATCTCGGGCGAGGACATTACCGTGCGCAGCGCAATCCGCCGCATCGATACCTATTCCGCCCATGCCGACAGCGCCGAATTGCTGGCGTGGATCACGGCGCGTTTCCCCATTTCCGGCGGCCTGTTCCTCAGCCACGGCGAAAACGACGCGATCACGGGTCTTGAGGCGCTGGTGCGGGCACAGGCGCCCGGGCTGAACATCATCGCCCCGCGTCTTGGCGAGAGCTTTGCCCTCACCCCCGGCGCCCCGGCCAGACGGCTGCGCACCGCCCGGATGGATGCCACCGCCGCGCTCGGCACCGATTGGCAGAATGATTATGCGGGCTTTGTGACCAATCTGAAGCATGGCCTTGCCCATCTGCGCAGCGACAGGGACCGCCAGCGGGCCATAGCGGAAATGCAGCGGGTATTGCGGCTCGCCCAGGAGACCAATCCGCAATAGGCTGATACGCAATGGGCCAATCCGCAATGGGCTGATCCGGGGGGCTGATCCGGGGGGCGTGGCCTTGGCGCCCGATCCATGGCAAAGCGCGCTGGTCATGACCGCCGCCGCCTCTTCTCCGGGCCAATCGCCACAAGCCGATCAGCTCCCGGCCGATCAGCTCCCGGCCTATCCGCCGCCCGCCTATCCGCCGCTCGCGCGCCGCCGGATGATTATGCTGGCCGTGCTTACCGGCGCCTTCATGACGCAACTCGACGTCACCATCGCCAATGTCGCCCTGCCGCATATGCAGGCCAGCACCTCATCCTCGCGCGAGCAGATCAGCTGGGTGTTGACCAGCTATATCATCATGGCCGCAACCTTCACGCCGCTGTCGGGCTGGCTGGCCGGGCGGATCGGGCGCAGAATGGTGATGGTGATTTCCGTGGCGGGCTTCACGGCGGCCTCGGCGCTTTGCGGAATGGCGCAGACGCTGGACCAGATCATCGCCTTTCGCCTGCTGCAGGGTATCATGGGCTCGGCGCTGGTGCCGATAAGTCAGGCGATCGTGCTGGATATCAACCCGCCCGAGCAGCATGGCCCGGCGATGGCGTTGTGGGGCATCGGCACGGTATTGGGACCGATTGTGGGGCCGCTGGCTGGCGGCTGGCTGACCGATAATCTGAACTGGCGCTGGGTTTTTTACATCAACGTGCCCATTGGCATCCTCACCGTTCTGGGCCTGCTGGCCTTCATGCGCGGGCCGGATGTGCGGCTGCGGCAGGGGCTGGACATGTTCGGTTTTGGCCTGCTGGCGGTGGCGGTTTGCGCCCTGCAGCTGATGCTTGATCGCGGCCAGTCGCAGGGCTGGTTCGATTCGCGCGAGATCTGGGTCGAGGCGGTGATTTCGGTCGCGGCGTTTTACACGGTGATAGTCCATTCGCTCACGTCGCGGCGGCCATTCCTCGCCCCGGCGCTGTTTACCGACCGGAATTTTCTGGCGGGCAATGTGCTGGGCATGTTTCAGGGCGCGGTTGCCTATGGGGTGATTGCGCTGCTGGCGCCAATGCTGGCCGAACTGATGGGCTATCCGGTGACGCTGGTGGGCCTTGTCACCGCGCCGCGCGGGGTCGGCGCCCTTTTGGCCATGCTGTTGGCCGGGCGGCTGCTTAAGCGGGTGGACGCGCGACTGCTGCTGCTTGCCGGGCTGGCGCTATCTGCCATTTCGGCGGGGATGATGGCCATGTGTTCGTTGGCGATGGACAGCCGCTTGCTGATCATCGCGGGGCTGATCCAGGGGCTTGGTCAGGGGATGATGTCCGTGCCGGTCTTTGCCATCATCTTTGCCACTATCCCCGAGCGGCTGCGCAACGAGGGCGCGGCAATGGGATCGCTGATGCGGGGCCTTGGTGGGGCAATGTCCATCGCGATTTTGCAGGCGATCACCGCGCACAACGAAGCGGTGACGCATGCAAGGCTGGTGGAACGCCTGCGTCCCGACAACCCGTTGCTGGCGTTGCGCCTGCCCGGGTTTGATTTTTCCAGCACCCGCGCGGTGGCGATGATACATGCCGAGATCAGCCGGCAGGCGCTGATGGTGGCCTATATCGATTCCTTCTGGCTGCTGTGTGTTGTCGGGGTGGCGGTCATGCCTTTGGTGCTGCTGGTAAGGCCGGCCAAAAGGGTCAAATAGGCGGTAAGCTGGCCTGCATGGCCGTGGCGTGGCATTTTGCCACAAGGGGTGTGTGCCGCGGGGCTGGACGGGGTCTGGCGGAGTGGGCTAGTCCCTGCTCTCGTCCGGTGCTCAACCGGGCTCGCCGGCTCGCCCCTGAAGGCAGATGCCCGGGGGAACACGAAGGGAAGAAACCAAAATGGTGCTGCTGGCCTGCGCAATGATTGCGGCTTCCGCCCCCGGACTGATCGCTACCCCAGGGGCGTCGCCCCTTGGCTCCAGACAGGAACGGGGCATGGCGACCCCGTGGATCGTCGCGCTGCCGGTGGCGAACAGTCTGACGGTTGATCCTGTATCGCCAGCGCCTGCCGGCGCCTCTGCCGGAAACGGGCCTGCCGGCGCCTCTGCCGGAAACGGACCCGTCGGGGTTTCCGCCGGAATAGCGGCCGCCCCAGCCACGCCGCCGCCTGCCATAGCGCCCACACCGCCCGCAGCCTCGCCGCCTGTCGCAGCCGCGCCCGCTGCGGCGGGCCTGTCGCCAGATGCGGTGCCGCCCCGCGACCCGTGGGAGAAGACCAACCGGCACATCTTCGCCTTCGACACTTCGGTGGACAGGCATTTGCTGGGGCCGGTCTCGCGGGGGTATTCGGCAGTGCTGCCCTTTGTGTTGCGCCACCACATCTCGCTGGTGCTGGCCAATCTCAACGAGCCGATGACC
>CAIWFP010000108.1 GCA_903911985.1 uncultured Sphingomonadales bacterium | reverse complement strand
GTTTCCGCCGCCAATCCCCTTCCGCCCGCGCTGGTGGGCGAACAGATCGATGCCTGCCTGTCGGACATCGGCGCAGACGCGGTGAAGATCGGCATGCTGGGGACGCCCGAGACCGCCGCGCTGGTGGCGCGGCGGCTGGAGCATTTCACCGGCCCGGTGGTGTTCGATCCGGTGATGGTAGCGACAAATGGCGGCACTGGCGGCGGCGTGCTGGCGGGCGAAGGTGTGGTCGCGGCCTTCGAGGCACTGATCGCCCGCGCCACCCTCACCACCCCCAACCTGCCCGAACTGACAGTACTCTCGGGCATGGCTGACATTAGGGACGAGTCCGCGATGGCCGAAGCGGCGAAAGCGGTGATGGAGCGCACCGGCGCGCAAGCGATCCTCGCCAAGGGCGGGCATTGGCCCGGCGGCTTTGTCCACGGCGGCAACGAGCAGGCCTCCACCCGCACCGACGATCTGATCTTCGACTGCCTGTTCAAGCTGACCGAGCCTGACGGATGGCAGGAATGGGAGTTCCATCACCCCCGCCTCGCCACCCGCCACACTCACGGCACCGGCTGCACCCTGGCCAGCGCCATCGCCACCCACCTCGGCGCCGGGCTGGCGCTGGAGGAAGCCGTGCGGCGCGCCATTGCCTATGTTCAGGCCGCTCTGCGGGCGGCACCGCTCTATGGCGGCGGCAATGGTCCGCTGGGCCATACACTGGGCCTGGTCCCACTCGACCACTTGCCCATAATTCCCCAATAGGCTGACAGGACGAAGTCCCCCCCTGCACCAGCCCGACCGCACCGAAAGGCTGATTGGCGCCGCCGCCGTGGCGCTGCTTCTGGTGGTGGCCCTGGCATTGGTGCGGCGGGCGCCGCTGTGGCACAAGCTGCCCGCGCCGGTGTGGGCCCATCTTGTCGCCGCCGTCCTCGCGCTGGCGCTTACCCCGGCGATCCTGTGGGGCAGGCGCGGCACCACACGGCACCGGGTGCTGGGCTATCTGTGGGTAGGCGCCATCGCCGCCACCGCGCTGGCCAGCTTCGCGGTAAAGCAGATCCGCCCGGGCCACTTCAGCCTCATCCACCTGCTCTCGGTCTGGACGCTGGTGATGCTGCCGCTGGTGGTTGTCTTTGCCCGCAGGGGCGAGCACCTCCGGCACCGGCAGGCCGTGCGCGGGCTGGTGGTTGGCGCACTGCTGATTGCCGGGGCCTTCACCTTCCTGCCCAGCCGGATCCTGGGGCATTGGCTTTTCGGATAGATTGGCCTGTCGGTTGGATCGGCTGGGGCGTTACGGGATAAACCCTAATCGCAATCCAGATTGTAAAAGCGGGTGATTTCCGCCCATGCCTCCGCCGCCGTCTCCACCCAGCTAATCAGCGCCAGATCCTCTCGGGCAACCACCCCTTCCTCGGCCAGAGCCTCGAAATTCAGCACCCGGTTCCAATATTCCCGGCCAAACAGCAGGATGGGAATGCGCCGCATCTTGCCGGTCTGGATCAGGGTCAGCGTCTCCATCAGCTCGTCCAGCGTGCCAAAGCCCCCGGGAAACACCGCCACCGCCCGCGCCCGCAACAGGAAATGCATCTTGCGCAGCGCGAAATAGTGGAACTGAAACGACAGGCGCGGGGTGACATAGGGATTGGGCGTCTGCTCATGCGGCAGCACAATATTCAGCCCGATCGATTCCGCCCCGGCATCGGCCGCCCCGCGATTGGCCGCCTCCATGATCGATGGGCCCCCGCCAGAGCAGATAACGAACTGGCGCAGGCCCTTTTCCACCACCGCGCATTGGCTGGCGATGCGGGCCAGCTCGCGCGCCTGTGTGTAATATCGCGCCTTGGCGGCGAGCCTTTCGGCAATAGCCCGGTTTCCCGCAGTGGCATTGGCCACCAGCGCCTCCGCCGCCTCGGGCGAAGGGATGCGCGCCGAGCCATAGCATACCAGCGTGGAGCCTATCCCCGCCTCGTCGAGCAGCATTTCGGCCTTGAGCAGCTCCAGCTGGAACCGCACCGGACGCAATTCATCGCGCAGCAAAAATTCGGCGTCGCGATAGGCGAGGCGATAGGACGCGTTGGCGGTCTGCGCGCTGCGGGCGGTACTGGCGTCGGCAAAACTGGCGTCCTGCTCGGCCTTGTAGAACCGGCGGTGCGAAAGTTGCGATTCTTCTGCTTCGGTCATCAGCCTGATCGGTCCACGCCGGGCCTGCGGCGGCAAGCCATCCCGCCTTGGGATAGTGGGCCCAAGGGGAAAGTCCAGCCCTGCCCATTGTGGCCTTACCCCGCCGCCACTTCTTGCCAGAGCGCCTTTGCGATCTGAGTGAATCAGATCGAGTGCCCTGGCTGATTGGTTGGTCGCATTTTCGCAAGGCGTCAGGTGATTCCACCTGATTAGAAAATGCTCCAGCCACCCGTCAGCCGATGTCGAGCGCCGCGTGGTCGGCCATGGCCTGTCCGATACGCTCGATGAACACCTGAGCGGTCGCCGCCGGCTGCATGTCCGGGAAGGCGGGGTCGGGCTTCAGCGTCAGCGTCCAGAATGCGAAGGCGCTGGGCAATGACAGGCGATAGGCGCGCATCGCCTCGTCCATACTCACGCGCTGCCCCCCGGCGGCGACCAGTCGATCCAGATAATAGGCGATGAGATCCGCCTCCCACGCCCGCCGGTCGGCAATCGTCAACGCGGTGGTCAGTGTATAGGCCAGATCGCGCGACCAGTGGCCGCGATGCGCCACCCCCCAGTCGCCGAGGCCAATGGCGCCATCGGCGCAGCGATACCAGTTCTTGAGATGGACATCGCCGTGGCACAGCGTCAGCGGCAGATCGCGCAGCAATTCGAGCGAGCGCAGCGTCACCGGCCAGATCTCGGCCCGCCGCGCAAACAGTTCGGGCGGCAGGAAATCCCGCGAGGCCTCTACCCCGGCGGCGCAGGATTCCTCGAGGTGGAAAGTCGCGAGATTGTGGAACCGTTCAAACCATGTCGGCAGCACGGCTAGTTCACCCGACAGTTCCGGCGCCTGATAAAAGCGGCCATGCAGCCGGGCAAGCAGGTCCATCTGGGCACGCGCGAATGCCAGATCGACCGGGGTTTCTTCCGAGCAGAAGGTGGCGCTTTCGCCAAAATCCTCAAACACCACGATCGAGGCGAAGCTGACTGGATCGTAGTTGGCGAGCAGCGCCCGGGGGGCCTCGATATCGAGCAGACGGCGGGCGTGCCGGTGGAAGGTCACCTCGCACAGCACGCCTCCCGAATGGCCCAGCATCTGCCGGTTGGCGAGGCTGAAGGTGGCTTTGCAGAACACGCTTTCGGGCAGGCCGGCGGCGCGTCCGGCCGCGTTCCAGTCAATGAAGATCCGGCGCCGGTTGTTGGTGCCATCGTCCGGCGGACCAAGGTGATGGCCGGTAACGCGCGCACCCGCCACCTCCCCCGCCAGCACCGCCGTCAGCCAGTCATCCTCGATCGTCTCATAGGAACGGGGAATATCCGCAAGCGTCAGCGCCACAACCGGGTGTGCTTGCTCGGCCGCAAAGGCCGCATCGATTTGTTTGGCGAGAAGCTGGGTCTTGCCTGGAAGATGCCGTCCGGCTCGCGCCAATGTCAACAACTAATAAACCTATTTATTATCATACTTGATGTTTGTGAGAAGCACGCTGGCGGGGCGGCAATCTGACGGTGACGCCAATTTTCTTTCCTCCCGGGCCATGCGCAGCAACCCGCGTTCACAGACCAGCCCCCGCGTCTCGCCACCGATAAATCATGCCGCATTGTTGCCAGCTTGGGCCATATCGGTTGCGGGATCACGGTCACGCTGCCATAGGCGCCAGCCGCTTCCGGTTTGACAGAAAGCCTTCGAACCATGCCGATCAGCATGCCCGCCGCACGCTCTGTCGGCATAGACTTCGGCACCACCAATTCGGTCATCGCGCTCAACGCGGGCGACGGACAGGCCAAGCTTGTCGACTTCGCCGCCCCCGGTGGCCCGGCCTCGGTGTTCCGCTCCGCCCTGTGCTTCTGGCAGGATGACGCGGCGACGAAGGCGGCGGGGCGCGGCGGGCTGGCGCATGAGGCCGGTCCCTGGGCCATCGCCGAGTTTCTCGATTTTCCGCAAGGCTCCCGTTTCCTGCAATCCTTCAAGTCGGTGGCGGCCAGCGCCACTTTCGAGCATGCCAATCTGTTCGAGAAACGGCTGCGCTTTGAAGAGCTGGGCCAGATTTTCCTCTCGCATCTGCTGGCCCATGGCGGCGAACCCTTGCGCGATTTGCCCGAGGTCATCGTGGTGGGCCGCCCGGTGCGCTATGTCGGCGCACGGCCCGATCCGGCGCTGGCGCGGGCGCGCTATGACGCCATGTTCGCCCTGCTGGGGCGCCCGGTGCATTACGTCTACGAGCCGCTCGGCGCGGCTTACGGCTTCGCCGCCGGCCTTTCCGATCCGGCCACGCTGCTGGTCGCCGATTTCGGCGGCGGCACCACCGATTTTTCCATCGTCGCCGTGGCGGCCCCAGAGGCGGCGCGGCGCTGTGTGCCGCTGGGTTCGGCGGGCATCGGCATCGCGGGCGACAGGTTCGACTATCGCATCATGGATCATCTGGTGCTGCCGCTGCTGGGCAAGGGCGGCACCTATCGCTCTTTCGACAAGGTGCTGGAGATACCGGCGGGACATTTTGCCGAATTCGGCGATTGGTCGCGTCTGGCGCTGATGCGCAACCGGCGGACGCTGGAACAACTGGCGCGGTTGCGGCACAGCGCCACCGACCCGGCCGCCATCGGGCGGATGATCGCGGTGATCGAGCACGAGCTGGGCTATGGGCTCTATGAGGCGGTGGGTCAGCTGAAGCGCACGCTTTCGAGCCAACCCCATGCCAGCTTCCGTTTCGAGGGCGCAGGGCTTGCCATCGAGGCCGAAGTCACGCGGGCCGACTTCGAAAGCTGGATCGCGCCAGACCTGCGGCGGATTGGCGAGACCCTCGACACCGTTCTCGCGCAGGCCGGGCTTCACGCCCACCAAATAGACCATGTGTTCCTCACCGGCGGCTCCTCGCTGATACCGGCGGTGCGGCAATTGTTCGAAACACGGTTTGGCGAAAGTCGTATCGCCAGCGGCAACGAACTGACCTCCATTGCCCATGGCCTCTCGCTGATGGGCACTGCCCCCGATCTCCACCAATGGCTCGCGCCCGAGGGAGAGCAGCCATGAGCGTCGCGTTTCGCCGCGACGGCGATGAAGAGCATCTCGAACCCAAATTCGAACGGCCAATCCCGCCGGGCCCCAATCTGGTGACCGCCAGAGGGCTGGCCCAGATCCACGCCAAGGTCATCGAACTGGAAACCCTGCTGCCCGGCCTCGCGGATGAGGCCATGATCACCGCCACGCGGCGCGAACTGCGCTATTGGCGCACGCGGCAGGCGACGGCCCAACCTTGCGCGACGCCCGATGGCACCAGCGTCGCCTTCGGCTGCACCGTGGCGTTTCGCCTGAATGGCCAGCAGCGGTCCATCACCATCGTCGGCGATGACGAGGCCAGCCCGACCTCCGGCCTGCTGGCCTTTTCCGCGCCGCTGTGCCGGGCGATGATGGACGCCGAGGTTGGCGATCGGCTGGACTTTGGTGGCCGCCACGAGGCGATTGAAATTCTCGCGATCGAGCCGCCCGCGGACTGAAGCCGCCGTCTGAACCCACAGGACGGGTATCGCCGGTGCACCCCCGGCCACATCGGATCAGGCGCCGGTTTCCCCGGCTTCGCGCCGGGACTTGGCGACAGCCTGGGCGCGGATGGCATCAAGCCCGCCCATTCCGCGAATGGGGTCGAAATATTCCGCCTGATAAATGATCTTGTCGCCAAGAAATCTCAGGATCACCACATAGACATTGGCGTAGCTGCCCTGCCCCCGCGCGCGGACGCCCGTGCTGTGGGCCTGCATCACCAACACCCCCGGCTCCTCGCCCGGATAGAAGGCGTCATAGGCGAACTCCATGGACTCCACGGTCATCGGCACAGCACTCTCCAGCTGCTCGAGATTGGCCTGACGCCCGACGACCCGGCGCATTGCCGGATTTTGCGAATAGGGAAATTCCGCGATCACATCCTCGTGCAGGTGCTCACAGGCCGCCCTGAAATTCATCCGGCCAACCTGATCGTAGAAATCGCGGGCAATGCGGATGTGGTTTTCACGGTTCGTCATGCTTGCTTCCCTCTGTTCGAAATCTCAGGCCTGCCTACCCACGCCCGCTTGCGCGGCGAAGTCGGCGGTATTCCTGCGCGGTCCGCCGTCGAAACGCTGACAGACATAATGCGTTGCCATCTTCGAGCCGATGGGCCCCATCGTCAGATGGATGCGCAAATTCATGCGGTGGAACAGCCAGGTCAGTTCACGGTCGAACCTGCCCGCCTCGCGATCCGCCAGAACGAAAGCCTCAAGCCCGGCCTCCGCCTCCCGCCATGCCGAATGGCGCTGGCCGGTAACCTTGAAGATATCGGCCAGATTGTCCGCCAGCAGCTGGTCCCCGATTTCGGCGACGCGTTTCAGGTGCCGCACCGTGCGGAATCCCCGACGGATTTCCTCCCGCAGATAGGCCTCCTCCGGCCGCACCCTGCCGAGCAGGTTGGCAAGATAACCCCACGTCGCTTCGGTTTGCAGATCAACCGGCTCGGGAATGTCGATGGTCGGCAATTCCATCTCGTAATATTCGGCCAGCGCCTCGGTTGCCATCAGGCTGGTTTCGCTGTCCCACTGCATATAGGTCATCACATCGGTTTCGGGCAGCGGATCGCGCACGGCATTGCCGAACATCAGCTCGTTGCCGAAGCAGGCGGCAATATGCATGCGCTTGACCGTCTCCATGTCGACGACATCGCCGGTCAGCGCCTCGTAATAGGCATAGATCCTCGGGAAATCGCCGAAGTCGATCAGCGTATCGCGCATGCGCCACACGGTCAGATCCTCGATCGGATCGCCAAGGCCCCCGAATTCGAGGTCGATCAGCGATTTGAGATGCTTGCCGTCATGATGGAACTGGCCGCTGTCCGAGACGATGGGCGACAGCCGGTCGAGCTTGCGGAAAGGGTGGCGCTCGATCCAGCTGATCCCGAATTCCATCAGCGGATAGGGGCGGGTCTTGGTCTCGCGATATTTCCGGATCTGATTGAGCGTGCCGGTCGTTGTGCGCACGCCCGCATCCACAAAGGGCTGCGGATCCAGCTTGTGCAGCCTGGCCAGCGCCTCGATATATTCGCGCACGATCCGGTCACGATCCGCCTCGGGCAGGCCGACCAATGGATGGGTGCCGGGGATGAACTCCATGACATAGGCGTTCAGCCGGTCGGACCAGTGATGAACGGCGGGCACCGGAATGTCCCGCTCATGCAGCATCTTCTGGAACCGCATCTCGTCCCTCAGCGGCTGCTCCTGCTCCTGCAACCTTTCGCCGCGAAGGACGAGCTTGGTGCGCTCACCGTTCCATTCGACATCGAGAAACCACTGCGGTCGCCAGCGGGTCTGGCGGTCCATGGCAAGGATGGTCAGGCCGGGCATCTCGGCTTCGAGGATGCGCTTGACCTCGGCGTCGGGCGGTATGATGGCTGCGGTATCCATGGCGCCCTCCAGCCTCATTGACTACTGTATACCAAATGCGCCATCCCGATGCAAGATCGCCCGGAAGATCGCACAATCGCCGCGAGCCCGCCTCGTTGACAGGTCTCAACCGCCAGCACATGCTTGATGGCCAACACAGCGCGCTGAAACGAGGGGACACCCGACGCGTGGACAAACAGACGGCCCGTTCTCCAGACACTCTGCGCTCGCGGGAGAACACGCGCGCGCGGCTGGTGAACGCCGGGCGCAAGCTGTTCTTCTCCCGTGAATACAATGCCATATCCGTGGAGCTGATCGCGCGTGAGGCCGGGTTGACCCGGGCGGCGTTCTATCTGCACTTCAGCACCAAGGACGACCTGCTGGCGGCGATGATGGTGGAGGAATCGGTGAAAACCGACCCGCTGTTTCGCTGGTTCGACAGGCTCGCACCCACCCCCGAGAGCATCGCCGGCTTCATCGCCGCTTTCGTCAGGTCGAACCGCGAGTCACCGGGCATCCGGCTATTCCACTTGGCGACCTTGCACAGCCCGGAAGCGCGCATCGCCTTCGAACGGAACCGCACCCGGCTGATGGCTGTCCTCGGGGAGAGCTTTCCCGCTTTCCGCCCTCCGGCCTCCTCGTCGCCCGAAGAACTGCGACGCTTTGCGCGCGCGCGGCTTTTCATCATCGCGCTCGAACAGTTCGCACTCAATAGCGGGGACGGCGTCGACCCCGATCTCGTTCGCGCGACAGAGCAGGAACTCATCGATCGCATGCTATCGCTTCACCCCTAGCCTCACCGGAACCGAACTTGCGGGGGGCACGGGGCTTGACGAGCATGCCCGTGTTGCGACACTTGCAAACCAAGATCATCGCCCGCAGGGGCAAAAGAGGGGGACCATGGCCGCGTCATTCACAATACAGGATTCGCGGGACCATTTTGCCCATTGCGTGCAGGTGTTTGGTGGAATTCCGGCCACCTCGCGGCGCCTTGGCATAGACGAACGGGCCATCCGGCGTTTCATCAACGGTGATCTGCCAGTCAGCGCCGGTCTCCTCGACGACACCGCGAAAGCACTGCGGCTCCTTGTCGCTGAGGCGACGGCGGCGCAAGGCGCCATCGCGGCGGCACTTGGCGCCGAACCGAACGATCCGTAGACTCAGCCAATCCAAACCGGACACCGCAGCGCCGCAAGTCGGGCAAAAATGCCAGAAATACCGTCCACCGCCTCATCTATCGGGGTGGCAAATGCCAGCTGGCGTCGCCTGAGGCTGCGGAAATCTAATCGGACGATCACCCGGCGACCATGGCGCAAATCGCGTCATGGCCGCCGCGAAAAGGCCTGATGCGAGATGCCCGGCCAGCCAGACCCTGAGATGCGGTAACGGCCGGGTATCGAACCATTCCCGGTCTATGGCCGCGAACTGTCTCACGAAAGGCATGATCGCGGCATCCGCGAAGCCGCGCGCGGGTCCGCAAAGCTGGCCCGCATCGGCCAAACGGCCATCAATGTCGCGCAGAAACTCCAGGCCACTGTCGCGATGGGGGAGCGGGTCAACGCCGTAGCGGTCCGGATATTTGTAACGGTCAAGGTCGTGCTTGAAGCCTCCGTCGTTTGCGACAATCAACGCCGGGTCGTTGCGCGCCAGCCAGCCTTCGGGGTCGCCGTTCGCCAGAGCCCAGCGCATGATGTCGAGGCTCTCGTCGATTACCGCCCCGTCTGGCAGGACCAGCACGGGAACAGTCCCCTTGGGCGAGGCGGCCAGCATGGCGCGCGGTTTGGCCGAGAGCTTTACTTCGCGCAATTCGCACAGGGTGCCGCCGACCGCCAGTGCCAGTCTCGCCCGCATGGCGTAAGGGCAGCGGCGAAAGCTGTAGAGAACGGGATCAATCGATGGGATCAAGGGCTTCTGGGTCCAGCAGCGGGGAGGCGCATGAATGGCCCATAGCCCCAAGGCGAGGCCGCGTCAGCAAGCGCGCATACCGGCCATGCGTGCGACCATGTGGCGCCGCATGAACGGAACTCGCCCGCTGGGGCACCATAAACAGGCTTACAGCTTTGTCCGCGAAAAACCTGCATGGCCATGAGGACATAGAAGCTCGCTCGACTTAAGTCATCCCAAAGCGCGCGGTGTGGCCGCCCAAGCCCTTCGCGGCAAATGCCGGGGGTTTTAATCCAAGGGCGGGACGATCAACACCGTGACCCATGCCCTCATGCCCGCCGCCGCCGGTCGATCGCCGCTTTCACGAATCACCTGACGGGAATTTCCTGCCGCGATGCCATCGCCCTGCCTCACCTTCAGGGGCAGCGCGCATCCCTGAGCGGAGCGGCGCGGGTGCGCTCGTGCCAGACACCGTCGGGGCCCTGATATTTCTCGCCCGGCACCGTTGCCGCGATCAGGTTGCAGCCCGAGGTGAAGGCATAATCCTCCACCGTCGCGTACTGGGCCTGCGCGTGTTCGGTATAGACAGCCTTGCGCCTGAGATTGAGATCGTCGACCAGGCGCTTCAACGTTGCATTGCCCGGGCCGCTCAGGCCGAGATAGCCATCCATCTTCTCCCCCACCTCGCCGCGCGCACGGGCAGCGGCATAGGCCGGGTCGCGCCCATCGGCCATGGCGGCAGGGACCAGCACGGCCAGAGCGCCACCGCAGACCAGTGAAGCCACAGCCATTCGAGACATCCGGGTCAGCATCAGAAGATATCCTTGTTGTTCTGGATGGTTTTGCCCGCGTCGGCGGCAAGGCGATAAACCACTTCCTGCTTAATGTTGATATTGAGTTCGATGACGATCGGCTTCGACGGCGCATTCACCGTGATACAGCCCGAGAGGACACCGCACATCGCCATCGTCGCCGCACTCCAAACCGCCATTTGCCACCTGCGGCGATCCACCCTTCCGGCCCGCCGCAGCCTCGTTGCCAAAGGGTGCCTGACCTTGGTCCTGAAAATCAACTCGGGGTTATTCATGGCCTGTGCTCGCTGACTGGGGGCTGAATGTCTGGTTGTGCCGTTGACATTGCGGAGTTTGGCAGCGCGGGGCTGGCCTCGCTGTCGCTGCCCGGCATGTGGTTGGTGGAAGGGGCGGCCGACCTGTCCGGCGCGGCGGCGATCTCGATCACCGCTTTGCCTGGCAGGGGCCTGCCATCCGCCCCGAGCAGCCCGAGCGTGCGCGGATCGGCCAGCAGCGAGGGATCGGACAGTGTCTTGAACGAGGTCACCATGCGGTAAAACGGCGCACGAATGTTGACGTTGAACTGGATAGGCACATGGGCAATCTGTCGGGTCAGGAAATTGCGCGAGGCGCCCGGCCCCTGCCCAACGCCTTTCAACTGTATGCGGGTGACGATGTCGCCATCCAGCGGGCCTTCCATCCCCACCTGCATATCTGTGTATTTCAACGAGCGCAGCATGCGGAAGGCATAATTGGCAACCGGCTGCATGTCACGATAGCTGAGCGCGCCAACGTAAGAGACGCTGCCACCGCCGGGGCGCGCGGTCAGCAATCCGCCCTCGATCCGCCCGACGCTGCCATTGAACACCAGCGGCAAATGGCCATCGAAGGTGCCGGTCGCACCAATATTGGAAAGATCCAGATACTGCAGGAATTTGGACGCGTTCAGCCCCTCGATAACCAGTTCGTAGCGGCGCACTTCCGAGGCCCCCAACACCATGCGGGTGGGCAGCAGGCGCAGCCGCCCGTCGATGAACGGCCATTCCACCCCGTTCAACACCAGCACCCGCCCGGGCAAAAGGGCAAAGGAAACCTCCCCATCGTCCACCTCTATGCCCGGGTTGATGCTGGCAATGCGAACATGCTGGCCGGGCGCCGTGACCATGCCGACAAGGTCGGTGAAAACGACGCGGCCGGCAACACCCTTTACCGGGCCAAAGGCGGCGGCAAAATCGAGCCCGGCGGTGGCAAAGCTGCCATGGCTGGTCAACTTGCCATCGGCCCAGCCAATCTCGCCCTCGCCCGATAGCGAGCCTGAGGCATTGGCGATGATGCCCAGGGTGAGCGGGGTGATGGCCTCGGGTTGCAGCCCCTTGTCGAAGGCAAGAGCGGGCACCGTGAAGCCCAACCGGCCGCTGCTGGCCGACAGATCGTGCACCAGCGTCAGCCGCGCCACCTCGCGGTCGCTGTTCGGCTCGCGCATGGTCGCCCCGGCATGGATCACGCCCTGTCGCAGTTCCAGCGTGGCGCCGCGCGCGAGCAGGGGGTAAAACCGCGCGTCTACGGCACGGTCCGTGACCTGAAACCCGGCGTCTTCCAGCCGCAGGGCCCCATCGTGCCAGTGCCAGTGCCCCGCGCCGCCCCGCAGATCGACCGGCACCGCCCCGAGCGCGACATCCGCCCCGGAAAACGTCCCATCGATGCCAGAGCGTCCAAGCTGTGCCGACACCGAACCCAGCGCGAAACGCGAAGCGCCATTCCTGTCCCCGGCGCCTGTCCCCAACGAGATCGCCAGCCCATTGGCCGAGAGCGTGCCCTGCCCTGCCGGGCGGGACGACAAGGCCATTGGCCCGCTGGTCACGCGAAAGGGCTCACCCGCCAGTCTGCCCACCAGCGCCAGATGCGCGATACTCCCCCCGATGCTAGTGCCGCCCGACCCAACCGTAACCAGGGCGCCCGCCGAAGGGCACAGCCTGACCGCCTGCTGTCGCAGCGCCATACCGCCCAAAACCAGCCCGCCGATGCGGACAGGCATGCAGGCGATGCCGAGCCGCAATCCACCCTGTTCCGTCCAGCCGCCATCCAGCGGCAACGACAGCCCATCCACCCGCCCACCGGGAAGCGGCCCGGAAAGGACCAGCGCCGACCGTATCGCCAGCGATCCATCGGCCGCCTTGACCATCTGCGCCAAGGGCAGAGCGACACTCGCGCCTCCAGCGGAAAAGGGCAGGCTGTGCATGGCCACCATCAACCGCGCGCGCGGGCCGTGGCCCGCGGAACTGATCTGCCCCGACAGGCCCGGCAGGCCACCGCCCAGGGCAAATTCCGCGCTTGGTCCCGCCGGCCCCAGCATCGCCCGCGAAATGCGCAGCCAATCGCCCCGCGCGCCCGTCAGCCGCAGATCGGGCACATCCAGCGCCACCCCGGCCTTGCTGTCACGAAAGCCCCAATGCCCGCTTAGCCGGGCCCCTTCGGGCCGCGACAGCGTGTCGGCAATGCTGGCGAGCAAGGGTGCCGCCGGTGTCCCACGTGTGGCCGCCCCCTGGCGCGCCAGCATGGTCAATATCGCCGCGCCAGGGGCTATCCCGTTGCCGGACAGGGTTCCTCCACCGCTCAGGCGCCCTCCCGGCCCGCTTCGCCATTTCCCGGTCAGCTCCAGCGCCCGTGCCCGCACCGGGCCACCATCCAGCGGACCGAGCGCCAACCGCGCCTCGCCGCCGTCGAGCGCGGGTGTGAGCTGGCCTGTCAGCGCCAGCCGGGGGCGGGCATATGCCACCCCACCGCACGCGACCCGACCGCTGCTCAGCGCGCCGTCGACATGCGGCTGATTGGCGGAAACGGTGATCCGCGCGGCAAGGGCGTTATCCGTCGCCTTGCAGCCCCCCAGGGCCAGCAACGGGGCATCGCCCTCAACCTGGCCGGAAAACCCGTCGCTCAATTTGCCGTTGCCCGAAGCCGCCAGATGGATAATCCCGGCATCGCCATCAATCACCGCACGGCCATCGATCAGCGCCAGCTCCCAACCGGGCAGGCGAAACGGGGCGGCGGAAGGGGTGTTGAACAGCGCATCGAGACTGCCGAAACTGATGCGCCCGTGGCTCAGGCGGCCATGCAGCCGCAAACCCCACAAGGTGACCCGGGAAATGCCGCCTGCCCCGGTCTTCACCTCGGCCCGCTCAACCGAAAGATCGGGGTGGGCCGCATCGCCAATGGTGACGCGGCCAATCATCGCCCCATCGAACCCGACACCGCGCAACTGCCAGCGCAGGGGCAGATGCAGCGTCCGCATCTCGCGCATGACCAGCCGGTCGGCCAATTCGACCCGCCAGATGCCCACTCCCGCCATCACGGCAACAACCAGCGCGCCGACAGCACCCCTGATGACAGGCCAGTGCCTATGGCCAGCCCGGGTTTGGTCACGGTCTGGCGTCAGGGGGGCATCGGCCTCATGCATGACGCGTTTTTGCGCGAACCGCGCGCAAAAGGCAATGCGGCTGGCCCCGCCTTTCGCCAGCCCCCCCCACCAGTGCCAAACGTGCCGAGTGTGCCGGATATCCTGTCATTTCACGCTAAAAGCGAGCCTGCCCCCCACCCGATTATTGTCGGCGGCGACACCATGCCAACCAGCCCCATGGTTGCCGATGCGCAACGCCCGGGACAGGCTGGCCGCGACAGGCGCGGTTCGCTCCCTGATGGACGCGCCGACAGAACGCGAAAGTCTGGCAGAACGCGAAAGTCTGGTCGTGGCGCGCCACCGTGTGCCGGGCACGATGACCCACGTTGATCCCTATCGGGCGACGACAGGGGCTCTCAGCCCAGCGCCCCGACGAACCATGCGCCGGCCCAGGCCGCGACGACAATAACAACCATCCCCGGCATAACCCGCGCCGCGAACGGACGCGTGCCGGCGGTGGCGGCAAACAGCAATTTCGCCGCCGTGCTGGTAGAGCAGGCGACCAGCATGGGCAGCACCGCCTGAGGCGCGGAAATCCGCCCTTCGGCCACCTGCGAGGCAATGGCGATGGCGGCGGCGTGAACATCCATCACCCCGGCAATGGCCGCGGCCGAGATCATGCCAGGCTCGCCAAACCACGCGCGCATGGCAGCGGTGGCAATCAGCATGGCGGACAACAGGCCCGCGAAGCCCAGCGCCAGCATCACGCTGAAAGACTGGCTCATCTCCGGCACTTGCGCGGATGGCTGACGCCACGCGCGCAGCGTGTAAAAACCGCCCGCAAGCAGCGCCATCGCCCCGGCCGCGCCGAGGGGAATCATCATGGCCACAAAAGTTCCATGATCGGTCAGGTCGATCACCGCGCCCAGCTGGACAAAGGTTGCCACCGAGGACAGCAGCGCCGCCGCCACCCCCGCCTTGAGACAGGCCGGAGTGGCCCGCACCCAGCTACCCATCGCGCCAATGGTCGCCGAACTCGACACGAAGCCGGAAACCAGCCCCAGCAGCGGCACGCCCAGCCGCGCGCCCAACCACCGCGTCAAGCCATGCCCGACAGCGTTGATGCCAAGGATCAGGATGACCAACAACCAGATCGCATGCGGGTTCAGCGCCTGCCACGGCCCCATGTCCCGGTCCGGCAGCAGCGGCAGAATAACCAGCGTGGCGCCGCCAAGGATCAGTATATCGGACAATTCCTTTTGCGTGATCACCTCATCCACAAGCCGGTGCAGCGGGATGCGGGCCGCCAGGATGATGGCGATGACTACGCCGATGCCGCTCGCCAATGCGGGCTGGGTCATGGCCAGCCCACCCAGCAGCGCCGTGCCCACCAGCGATACCTCGGTGGTGATGCCGGGGTCCTCGACATCGTGGATCAGCCAGTAGCTGACCACCGCCAGAACCGCGACGGCACCCGCCGCCAGCCCCAACATGGCGATGCCGCCCAGCAGCATCGCCACCGCGCCCACCAGCGCGGCAATCGTGAAGGTGCGCAGCCCCGCCGCCGAAGGTGTAGACCGCGCCGCCTTGCGCCGCTCGCGCTCGGCCCCGATGACCAGCCCGATGCCCAGCGCGATCAGCAAATGGTGGATAATGGTCAAATCGAGCAATGGATGCTTCCCCGGCATGGCGACGTCATAACCGACACCCATCCCGCATGTTGCCCGGTCTCGGTGTGAATCGGTCTCATTCCAGCGACGTCTCCACCCACGGCAGCTTAACCACAAGCATGAAAAACAGCCTTAGCGGCGCGGCGATCAGGCCATACGCTGGGCCGAACAGCCCGCTGACCCCGGCCGTGGACAGCATGTCATCATCGGGTGACTGGGCCGCTATGGGCGCAGGCGTGAATTGAACACAGGTGAACGGGCCAATTCGCCCCTAATCCCGACCCCATGAGGGAGCCAGTGAGGGAACGATTGTTCTGGTCTCGGTAATTTTCACGTTATTCCATGGCCTTAAGCCGATGAAATGGATGCCCCGCAAGGACTCGAACCTCGATAGACGGTATCAGAAACCGTAGTCTTACCATTAGACGACGGG
>CAIWFP010000107.1 GCA_903911985.1 uncultured Sphingomonadales bacterium | reverse complement strand
GGTTTTTCGCAAGGGGTTGGGGCCGCCGAAGGGGGAAGCCCGGGTATGGGCGTGGCTGTCTTTGGCCGCGAGACGCCCGGGTGAAGCTCTCAGGTTTCCGCGACAGAGGGGGTGCCATTGTTGGTGCACTTTTGAGCGGGAGCGCGGATTCGTGAGCGATATCGAACAGAATTACGAGACTGATCCGGATATTCCCGAGGGCCCGATGCTGCTGCCGCTGGATGGCTGGCACCGGGCAAAGGGCGCGCGCATGGTCGAGTTCGCCGGCTATGCCATGGCCGTGCAATATGAAGGCATCATCGCCGAGCATCTGTGGACGCGCGAGAGTGCCGGCCTGTTCGATGTGAGCCATATGGGGCAGCTGGAGGTCTCCACACCGGATGGCGATATGGCGGCGGCCGTGGCGGCGCTGGAGGCGCTGTTGCCCGCGGATCTCGCCGCGTTGAAGCCGGGCCGGGTGCGCTATTCGCTGCTGCTGGGTGAGGATGGCGGCATTCTCGATGATCTGATGGTGACCAACCGGGGCGATCATTTCTATCTGGTGGTGAATGGGGCGACCAAATGGGACGATATCGCCCATCTGCGCGAGAATTTGCCCGACGAGATTACCCTCAACCATCTCGACGAACACGGCTTGCTGGCCTTGCAGGGGCCGCGCGCGGCGGAGGCGCTGGCCTCGCTGGGTCTGGTGCCGGCGGGCGAGGGGTTTCCACCGGTGGAGGGGCTGAGCTTCATGCAGGCCGCGCCCTATTGGTGGCCCCGTTCACCGGCGGATGAATCTGCCCGCCCACTGGGCATCAGCCGCACGGGCTATACCGGCGAGGACGGTTTCGAGATTTCGGTCGGGGCCGAGGATGTGGCGGCGCTGGCCGATGCCTTGTGCGCGCATCCGGCGGTGAAGCCCATCGGCCTTGGCGCGCGGGATTCACTGCGGCTGGAGGCGGGGCTGCCGCTCTATGGACACGATATGACCGAGACCATGGATCCGGTGAGCGCGGGGCTGAGCTTCGCCCTGTCGAAACGGCGGCGGGCGGAGGGCGGATTTCCGGCGGCCGAGCGCATTGCGGGGCTGTTGGCGCAAGGGGCTCCCGCGCAGCGTGTGGGTCTCGCCATTGAAGGCCGCATGGCCGCGCGCGAGGGGGCGGAAATTCTCGCTGGCGACACGCATGTTGGCATCGTCACCTCGGGCGGCTTTTCGCCCAGCCTGCAGCGGCCGATAGCCATGGGGCAGGTGGCCATCGCCAGCGCGGCGCCCGGCACGGTCCTTACCATCAATGTTCGGGGCAAGCTGCTTTCCGCCACCGTGGTGGATCTGCCTTTCGTTCCCCACCGCTATCACCGTTCCAGCCCCAAAGGAGCCAAGCCATGAGCCGCTATTTCACCAAGGATCACGAATGGGTCGAGGTTGAGGGCACGACGGGTACTGTCGGCATCACCGATTATGCACAGGCCCAGCTGGGCGACATCACTTTTGTCGAGGTGCCCGAGATCGGCAAGGTGCTGGCCAGGGGTGACACCGCCGCTGTGGTGGATTCGGTCAAGGCTGCCGCTGATGTCTACGCGCCGGTGGGCGGCACCGTCAGCGCGGTGAACGCCGCTCTGGAGGGCGAGCCGGAGCTGGTGAACACGGACGCGCAGATTGGCGGCTGGCTGTTCCGCCTGACGCTTTCCGATGCGGGCGAACTGGCGGGCCTGATGGATGGCACCGCCTATGCCGAATATATCGCTGGTCTGTGAGCCTATGCGCTACCTTCCCCTGACCGCCGATGACCGGGCCGCCATGCTGGGTGTCATCGGCGCGCCCTCTGTCGATGCGCTGTTTGCCGATGTGCCCGAGGGTGCGCTGCTGTCGGCGCCCATCGCGGGCCTGCCGCATCATGCCAGCGAGATGGCGGTGGAGCGGCATATGAGCGCCCTTGCCGCGCAAAACCTTTCCGCCGGGGCGGCGCCGTTTTTCCTCGGCGCGGGGGCCTATCGCCACCACATTCCCGCCTCTGTGGATCACCTGATCCAGCGCGGCGAGTTTCTCACCGCCTATACGCCATACCAGCCGGAAATCGCCCAAGGCACGCTGCAGGTATTGTTCGAGTTCCAAAGCCAAGTGGCGCGGCTGTTCGGCACCGATATCGCCAATGCCAGCATGTATGATGGCTCCACCGCCTGTTGGGAGGCGATCGCCATGGCGTGCCGCGTGACCAAGCGGGGCCGGGCGGTGCTGTCGGGGGGGCTGCATCCGCATTATGTCTCTACCGCCGCCACCATGGCCCGCTTTGCCGGGGACGAGCTGGAGGTGCTGGTGCCCGTATTGAGCGCGGAGGCCGACGATGCCGCGGTGATTGCGGCGCTGGATGATGAAACCGCCTGTGTTGTGGTGCAATATCCCGATATTCTTGGCCGCATCCCCGATTTGGCTGCCATCGCCGGGGCCGCCCATGCGCGGGGGAGCCTGCTGGTGGTGGTGGTGACCGATCCGGTGATGCTGGGCCTGCTGGAGGCGCCGGGCCATATGGGCGCGGATATTGTTGTCGGCGAGGGGCAGTCGCTGGGCGTCGGGCTGCAATTTGGCGGGCCCTATCTCGGCCTGTTTGGCTGCAACGAGAAATTCGTGCGCCAGATGCCCGGCCGCCTGTGCGGGGAAACGGTCGATGCCGATGGCAAGCGCGGTTTCGTGCTCACCCTCTCCACCCGCGAGCAGCATATCCGCCGCGAGAAGGCGACCAGCAATATCTGCACCAATTCCGGCCTGTGCGCGCTGGCCTTCACCATCCATCTCACCCTGCTGGGCGGCGAGGGGCTGGCGCGGATGGCGCGGGCCTCGCATGCCAATGCCCGTGCCGCCGCCAGGGCGCTGAGCACCATTCCGGGCGTCTCGGTGTTGAACGGGGCCTTTGGCGCGGAGTTCACCCTGCTGCTGCCGCGTGAGGCGCGCTCCGTGGTGCGCGAACTGGCCAGCCGCGGGGTGCTGGGCGGGGTGGCGCTGGGGCGGCTATATCCGCAAGAATCCGGGCTGCATCACGCCATGCTGGTCTGCGCCAGCGAGTGCACCACGGCGGATGACATCACCGCGCTGGTCACGGAACTTGGCGATATTCTGCAAGGAGCCGCCGCATGAGTGCCCCCAACCAAGCTGGCTGGCGCCCCACTCTGGCTGACGCGGCGCGGGGGGACGAGGCTGGGCCAACGTCTTCCGGCGATCGCGGTCTGGCGCTGGAAGAGCCGCTGATTTTTGAATTGGCGACAAATGCGACCTGCGGGGTGGATTTCGACGGTGAGGATGCCGCGCCCGACCCGGCGCTGGCGCGTTTTCTGCGGGGCCAGGCGCCCGCTCTGCCGGGCCTGTCAGAGCCGGAGGCGGTGCGGCATTACACGCGCCTGAGCCGCCAGAACTATGCCATCGATCTCGGGCCGTTTCCGCTCGGATCCTGCACCATGAAGCACAATCCGCGCCTGAACGAGAAGGTGGCGCGGATGCCGGGTTTTGGCGATATCCACCCGCTCCAGCCGGTCCAGACCGTGCAGGGCGCGCTGGCGGTGATTGCCGAACTGGCCGACTGGCTAACGGCGCT
>CAIWFP010000106.1 GCA_903911985.1 uncultured Sphingomonadales bacterium | reverse complement strand
TTCTTCCTCGGCGGGCTGGCGGGCGCGGCGCTCGATGCCGTCCTCGTCCTCCTCGTCGGCGGAAGGCTCGTCCTCGACCTCTTCCTCTTCCTTGTAGGTGGGGCCGGCGACCGATTCGCTGATCTCGCCATCGACGGTTTCCTCGCCATCCTCGGTGAGGTTTTCGGGCGCCGGTTCCTTGGACAGCATGGCGTCGAGATCAAGGATCTCGCGCAGCTGCATCTCGCCGTTGTTGAGCGCCTCGGACCACTGAATAATGGCGTGGAAGGTGATCGGGCTTTCGCAAAGCCCCAGAATCATCGTGTCGCGGCCGGCCTCGATGCGCTTGGCAATGGCGATTTCGCCCTCGCGCGAAAGCAGCTCCACCGCGCCCATTTCGCGCAGATACATGCGCACCGGGTCATCGGTACGCTCGATGGTTTCCTTCTTCTTGACGAGGTCGGGGCGGTCGTCGACAGCCTCCTCGTCCTCGGCATCCTCGGCCTTGGCATCCTCGGGATCGACCGCCTCATCGTCGCTTTCGACAATGTTGACACCCATTTCCGAGATCGCGGCCATGATGTCCTCGATCTGCTCGGAGGACATCTGATCCTGCGGCAGGGCCTGATTCAATTCATCATAGGTGATGACGCCGCGGCGCTTGGCGCGGGCGATCAGCTTCTTGATCGAGGCTTCGTTGAGATCGATGAGGGGCGCGTCGCCGCCTTCACCGCGCTCGTTGCCCGACATGTCCGCGCCAGCGATTTCTTCGTCCATTATTTTCGCCATTTCCTTGAGGTCGCCGTCGAGGTCGGGCCACCAAATTCACAACCACCTAATTCACATCACGCCCGGGAATCAATACGGCCGGAAGCAATCCGGGGCATCAATTCCTTGTTTCGGCCCAAGTGTCAGGCTGTGGTTCCTCCGCCATCTGCCTGAGACGCGTGTCAAACTCCAGCTTTCTCTTCAATAACCTTTGCTGTTCGGCAAAAGCCCCGTCGGGATCGGCATCAAAACGGGCGGTTGCCGCCTGCAGCGCCGCCTCGAGGATCGGCCTTTCCACCAGCATGGCCACCACCTCCGCCAATTGCGCCACCGATGCGGGGCAAGCCGTTTTGGCAGGAACGCCAGCGCCCAATATGGCGGCGACTTTTCCGGTTTCAAGCACCCCGCCGCTTTCCAGATGATCGAGCAGCAGGCCCAGCCGCGTATCCTGCCCGGCGGTGCGGGCCAAAGCCTCGGCATGGGTGGGCAATTGCTCTGGCCAGCGGCACAGCCCGGCGATGGTCCGCTCGATCAGTTGGGCGCCAAGCGGGTTTGTGCCCTGCCGCGCCGCATGAGCGGCGGTTTCGGGCAGGGGGTGGGCAGGGGGCAGGGGTTGCCATGCCCCGCGCCTGCCACCGGCCTGGGGGCGGGCAGTCTGGCGGGCGGGCGGGCGCCATGGGGCCGTCGCCTCGTCGCGGCGGGGAAAGGCGAAGGCGGAATATTTTTCCTGAAGCTCGCGGCGATAAAGTGCCTTGATGTCGGGGTCGGCAATGGTTTCCACATGCGCCATCAGCCGGGCCTTCAATCCGGCCTTGTCCTCCGGGCTGTTGAGGGGCAGCGCCTCGCGCTCATGCTC
>CAIWFP010000105.1 GCA_903911985.1 uncultured Sphingomonadales bacterium | reverse complement strand
GACTTCCAAACCGCAAGGCAGCTTCGTCCTATGTGTTCTGGCCGCAAGGCCTATTGGGGGTCCCTTGAATTGCACATCCATCCTAATGCACCGGCTGTAGTTCGCGCCCTCGCGCCCAACGAACCCGTTATTCTCAACCGCCCGCAGGCAGCTGCGCGTGCCGCCCGATTCTTCGCCGAGAAGTTTCCGGGCAAGAGCCTCTATGCCGTGAAGGCCAATCCCTCGCCCGATCTGCTGATCGAGCTGTGGCATGCCGGCATCACCCATTACGATACCGCCTCCATCGCCGAGGTGCGGCTGGTGCGCGAGACGCTGGGGCAGGACGCCGTGCTGTGCTTCATGCACCCGGTAAAGCCCGCGGCCGCCATCGCCGAGGCCTATCACATCCACGGCGTGCGCACCTTCAGCCTCGATACCCACGAGGAGCTGGCCAAGATTGTCGAGGCGACGCGCGGGCCTGATGGCAGTGTGGCCGAGGATCTGTCGCTGTGCGTACGGCTGCGGGTGTCCTCGGAATATTCCGAAATCGCTCTCGCCTCCAAGTTCGGCATCGATCTGGCCGATGCGGCGCCGCTGCTGCAGGCGACGCGTCAGGTCGCCGATTGCCTCGGCATCTGCTTCCATGTGGGTTCGCAGGCGATGACGCCCTTTGCCTATGTGCAGGCGCTGGAGCGGGTGCGCGCGGCGATTGTCGATGCGGCCGTCACCGTGGACATCATCGATGTCGGCGGGGGCTTCCCCTCGATCTATCCCGGCATGGAGCCGCCGCCGCTGGAGGATTATTTCGCCAGCATCCACCGCGCCGCCGAATCGCTGCCGGTGTCCTATTCGTCCGAGCTGTGGTGCGAGCCGGGCCGGGCGCTGTCGGCGGAATATTCCTCGCTGATCGTGCAGGTCGAAAAGCGGCGCGGCAACGAGCTGTTCATCAACGAGGGCGCTTACGGCGCGCTCTATGATGCGGCCCATGTCGGCTGGCGCTTTCCGGTGACGCGGCTGGCCGGTAAGGGCGAGGCCGAAGGGACCGGGCAGATGGCCGAGTTCGCCTTCTATGGCCCAACCTGCGATGACGCGGACTTCATGGAAGGCCCCTTCCTGCTGCCCGCCGATATCAAGGCTGGCGATTACATCGAGGTGGGCATGCTGGGCGCCTATGGCGTGGCCATGCGCACGCGGTTCAACGGCTTTGGCGAGGGGATCGTGGTCGATGTGACCGACGAGCCGATGGCCAGCCAGTATCTCGGCAACCGCCGCGATCCGCGTCACTCGGACAATGTGGTGAGCTTGCGCTGAACCAAGGCTGGCGGTGGAGTTTAAAGGGGGCTGGTTTTCCGAATGGGGAACTGGCCCTTTTTCTTTGGCGGTAGTGGTTTGGGGAAGGGGTAGGTGCGAGGGGGTTACCCCCTCGCGCTCCCATTACTGTCTGCGTGGCGTCATGGGTTCGGCCTTGCGCGAGGTCTCGGCGCCGCAGGCATTAAAGCCGCTTCGCGGCGGGGTGCGGCGCTGAAGTGGTGCGCCGACGCGGACAGTAATGGGGGTTTGGGGTGCCAACCGGTTTCTCTTGAGAAACCGGAAAACGAGGCGCCACCCCCAAGTCTATCCTCTTTCTCCCTGTTCTTCGGCACGCTTTATCCCACAGCCCCTTTCGCATGCTGGCCTCAGCGCCTACATGGCCATCATCATGGCCCGTCCGAAACCCATTGCCTTTGAGAAGGCCAAGACCGTTGCCGAAAACCGCCGTGCGCGTTTCGAGTATTATATCGACGATGTGTATGAGGCGGGCATCATGCTGACCGGCACCGAGGTGAAGAGCTTGCGCTTTGGGCAGGGGTCCATCGCGGAGGCCTATGCCGAGGTGCGCGATGGCGAGGTGTGGCTGGTGAATGCCAATGTGCCCGAGTTCAGCCATGGCAACCGTTATAATCACACGCCAAAGCGCCCCCGCAAGCTGCTGCTGCATGAGCGCGAGATCGCCAAGCTGACCGGCGCCGTGGAGCGCAAGGGCATGACGCTGGTGCCGCTGTCGGTCTATTTCAACGGGCGGGGCCGGGCCAAGGTCGAACTGGCGCTGGCCAAGGGCAAGAATGCCGCGGACAAGCGGGCCACGGTGAAGGAGCGCGACTGGAAGCGGGATCAGGCGCGTATTATGCGGGAATTCAAATGACCGGTCATGCCACGCCACTTGCCAAGTTGCTGCGCCGCATCGCCGGGTTGGTGCCCACGCGCGAGGCGCTGGAGCGCAATCGCTGGTTGCGGCCCTTTGCGCGCAGTGTGCTGCGGCCGGATCTGTGGCGGTTTCATCGCCGGTCGGTACCGCGCGGCATTGCGCTGGGGTTTTTTCTGGGCGTGCTGGTGCCGTTTGCGCATAGTTTCTTTGCGGCGCTGCTGGCGGTGGTGTTTCGCGCCAATGTGCCGGTGGCGGTGGGCGCGACATGGATCAGCAATCCCTTCACCTGGTTGGTGATGTGGCCGCTGGCCTATAGGCTGGGCAAGTTTCTGCTGGGGCTGGACGCGATGCTGGGTCTGCATCCGCTGGCCAGTGCCGCGCCGGAATTGGTGGGCCGGGCGGCCGGGGGGTGGGCATCACCTTGGCGCGCATCTGTCGGAAATGGGCATCACGGCGGCTTGCGGTTTGCTCGCCGAGGCGGTGCTGGTCTCTACAATTGGCTATGTCGTCTCCAGCCTGTTGTGGCGGCTGAGCGTGGCGCGGCGGCGGCGGGGGCGTTTGGCCAGCGCGCTGGCCCGGCGGCGTGCGGCTGTGAGGGCCCCGGCGTGATGGCTGGCGCGGCACTAGTACGGGCAGGGGCACGGGCAGGGGCATGAGCCGGGCGGTGGGCGAACATTCCGGTTTTGCGGCTGGCGGTTCCCCGTCTGGCGGCGCTTCGGCCGGTGCTGCTATGGTCGGCAGTGCTACGGCCGGTGGAGCTTCTGGCGGTGGAGCTTCCGGCAGCGGCGTGAGCGATTGGGATCTGGCGCTGCTGGCCGCGGCGCTTGTGGGCAGCATGGTGCTGGTGGCGCTGGCCACGGGGCGCTCGGGCATCACACTGGGTTTCAGTGCCGGGGTGATGGTGATCGGCTCGCTATTGTGGGTGGCGATGCGCCGCGCGCCGCGCGAGGCCGAGGGCGAATTCGCCTCGCCGGACTGGTCGGTGACGGTGGCCGCGATAGAGCGCGAGGATCGCGCCATCGCCATTACCGACCGGGCCGGGCGGCTGGTTTGCGCCAATGGGCTTTACCGCAACGGGTTTGGCGTGGATGCGGCGCCGCCCAACCTGCCGGTGCGTGAGGCTGATCTGGGCGCGCTGGCGCAGGCCGCAAGGCTGGCCTGGCGCGATGGCGCGGCTTCGCCCGGGTTGGTGGAGTGCGTGAGCCAGCGCGCTGGCGAGGCGGAAAACACCGTGTGGAACGCCACAGTGGAGCGCGCCGGGCGGGCCGATGATTTTCTCGTGTGGCGCTTTGACCCGATTGTCGCGCAGGATCCGATGGCGGGGCTGGTCGAGCAGATGACCGGCAAAATGGGCAAGGCCCTGGCGCAGGCCGGTTTTGCCGCCGTGGTGGTGGATTCGGGTGGTGCGGTCATCGCGGCCAATGCCGGATATGCCCTGCGCGCATTGGGCGATCCTCAGGCGCCTGTGCTGGGCGGTCAGTTCGTCTCCACCCTCGTGCAGGACGAGCATGACCGCATCTATTGGGCGCGGGATGTCCGGCGCACCCAGCCACTCACGCTCTATTACCTGCCCGTGGCGGACCCCGATTCCGCCGATTCGCTCAACCCGGTGGGCGTGCCTTCGCTGATCTTGGCGGTGGATGTCGGGGCGGGCGTTGGCGCGGGCGCGGATGGCGGCAGCTCTGTGCAGCATCTGGAGGCCTTGCTGGCACAATTGCCGCTGGGGTTGGCGATGACGGACCGCGATGGGCGCATGCTCTTTGCCAACGCCGCCTTCATGCGTGCAGCCGGGCGCGAGGGCGAGGCGCCTCCGACCTATCCCACCGATCTGGTGGTGGCCGAGGACAAGGCGGCGATGTCGGATGCGGTGCGGCGCTATGCGCAAGGGGCGGCCACCGCCGGCGATGTGACCGTGCGCCTCATTACCCAGCCTGACGAGCCGGTATCGCTGAGCCTTGCGGGCATGCGCGGGCTGGGCGAGGCGGCGGTATTGCTGGGCCTGACGGACTCGACCGAGGAGGCGCGGCTGAAGCGCCAGATCGCCCAGGCCACCAAGATGCAGGCCGTGGGGCAGCTGGCCGGCGGCGTGGCGCATGACTTCAACAATGTGCTCACCGCCATTATCGGCACCTGCGACCTGATGATGTTGCGCCATACGCCCGGCGACAGCGATTATGATGATATCCAGCAGATCCGCGCCAGTTCCAACCGCGCCGCCAGCCTGACGCGGCAGTTGCTGGCCTTCAGCCGCCAGCAGACGCTGCGCCCGCAGGTGCTGCAGCTGCCCGATATCGTCACCGAAATTACCCAGATGCTGCGGCGCCTGATCGGCGAGAAGATGCAACTGGTGGTGACCCACGACCGCGACCTTGGCCCGGTGCGCGCCGACCCGACCCAGCTGGAGCAGGTGATCGTCAACCTCGTCGTTAATGCCCGCGATGCCATGCTGGAG
>CAIWFP010000104.1 GCA_903911985.1 uncultured Sphingomonadales bacterium | reverse complement strand
CTGTACAAGGAGGAGAAGGTCAATCCGCTGGCCGGATGCCTGCCGGTGTTCCTGCAGATCCCGATCTTCTTTGCCCTCTACAAGGTGCTGAACGTTTCCATCGAGATGCGGCACCAGCCCTTCGTGCTGTGGATCAAGGATCTTTCGGCGCCCGATCCGGTGCATATCCTCAATCTGTTCGGGCTGATCCCGTGGACGCCGCCCTCGCTGCTGGGGCTTGGTATTCTCGGGCTCTTGCTCGGCATCACCATGTATTTCCAGTTCAAGCTGCAGCCAGCGCAGGCCGACCCGGCGCAGCAGCAGATGATGAGCATCATGCCGTGGATGATGATGTTCGTCATGTCGCCCTTCGCCTCGGGGCTGCTGATCTACTGGATCACCTCCAACTGTCTGACCATGGCGCAGCAGGCCTTCCTCTATAGCCGCCACCCGCAGCTGAAGGCGGCGGCCACGAAGGACGGCGCCAAGGATGACGCCAAGCAGGGCGCCAGGCAGGACGGGGCGTGAACGCTATCGCATCCGGGCATGACGGTGACGAGGGCGAACCCTTCGACCGGCCTTTTGAGGGGGCGGCGATCGGTGTGGCCGGGGCGGACGGGATGGTGCCCGATGCCGCGCCGGTAGACCCGGAACTGGCGGAGCGGGCGCGCAAGCTGTTCTCCGGGCCGATCACCTTTCTGCTCTCGGCACCGGCGCTGAAGTTTCTGCCCGAGGCTATCGCGCCGGAGATCGCGCTGGCGGGGCGCTCGAACGTGGGCAAGAGCTCGCTGCTCAACGCCATCACCGGGCGGCGGTCGCTGGCGCGCACTTCGGTGACGCCGGGGCGGACGCAGGAGCTGAACTTCTTCGATGTGGGGCTGGCCGAGGGCGAGGCTCTGGCAGGCATGGTGCCCGCTTTCCGTCTGGTGGATATGCCGGGCTATGGCTTTGCCAAGGCGCCGCCCGCCGTGACCGAGAAATGGCGGCGGCTGGTGCGCGACTTCCTGCGCGGGCGGGTGGAATTGCGCCGCACGCTGCTGCTCATCGACAGCCGCCACGGGGTGAAGCCGCCAGACATCGAGATGATGCGGATGCTCGATGAATCAGCGGTGGGCTATCGCGTGGTGCTGACCAAGGCCGACAAGGTGAAGGCCAGCGAACTGGCCGCAACCCTCGCCGGTGTGCGGGCCGAGGCGCGCAAACATTCCGCCGCGCACCCGGATATCGCGCTGACCTCCTCGGAGACGGGGCTGGGGATTGATGCGTTGCGGGCGGTGGTGCTGGCGGATGCGTTGATTTGAGGTTTTGAGCGGGTACGCGGGTAAGCGGGTAGGCGGGTAGGCGGGTAAGAGGGTAGACTTGGGGGCTTAGGCCCCAAACCCCATACCTGTCGGCGTTGTGACCAGCTCTCGGCGTCGGTTTCTGCCGCGAGGCGGCTTTAATAGCCTGCGGCGCGGGGAGGTTGGGGGCTGTGGGTGAGTTTGGCGCGGCCTCTCGCCGGGAGACGGTTTGGGGTGCAGGGGGTAACCCTTGCTTGCGTCTTCCCTTCATCAATTTACCAAGGGAACACGCCAGATGATGCGGCTAATTCTGGGCAATCGCAATTATTCGAGCTGGTCCTTGCGGGGGTGGCTGGCGGCGAAGCAATCGGGCTTGGCGTTTGGCGAGGTGGTGGTGCCGCTTTATGGCTCCGGGGTGGTGGCGGATGGCGACGCCAAGGCTCTGCTTGCCCCCTCGGCTGGGCGGGTGCCGGTGCTGTGGGATGAGCGCCCGGAAGCGGCGGCCGTGGTGTGGGACAGTCTCGCCATTCTGGAATATCTGGCCGACAGGGTGGGGCGCGACCGGTTTTGGCCCAGGGGCGATGAGCCGCGCGCTTTGGCCCGGGCGATGGTGGCGGAGATGCATTCTTCCTTTGCGGGGCTTCGCGGGCAGTGCCCGATGAACATCCGCCGGCGCTATCAGGGCTTTGTGCTGAATGCGGCGGCGCGGGGGGATTGCGACCGTATCCTGACCCTGTGGGCCGAGGCGCGGGCGCGGCATGGGCAGGGCGGGCCATTCCTGTTTGGTGGATTTTGCGCGGCGGATATCGCCTTTGCGCCGATTGTGCTGCGGTTTGTCACCTATGGCGTGGCATTGCCGGGCTTTGCCGAGGCCTATGCCATGGCGGTGGTGGAGCACCCGTGGATGCGGGCGTGGATCGAGGCGGCCGGGCGGGAGGAATGGGTGGTGGAACGCTTTGAGCAGGCGGTTTCCGCTTGAGGCGCGGGGTGCGCTTGGCGGCGCTGGTGCTGGCGCTGTTGGGGCTGGGCTTTGCGGTTCCGGCAATGGCCTGGGGCGAGCGGGGGCACCGGGTGATTGCCGATATCGCCATGGCCAATGTTTCGCCGCGAACCGCGGGGGCCATCGCCCAATTGCTGCGCGCCGAGCAGGGGCTGACCACGCCCGCCTGCCATGTGGCCAGCCTTTCGGATGCCGCCGTGTGGCCCGATTGCCTGCGCGGGGATCCGGACCGCTGGCACTATACCTTTGCCTGGCATTATCAGGACGGGCCGGTGTGTGGCGCGGGCTTTGACCCCCATGCCCATTGCCCGGGCGGCAAATGCATCACCGCGCAGATTGAGCGCGACCGGGCGGCGCTGGCCGACAAAGGCTTGCCGCCCGCGCAGAGGCTGGCGGCGCTGGCCTTTCTTGCCCATTTTGTTGGCGATATTCACATGCCCCTGCACGCCGCCGACAACAATGACCGGGGTGGCAATGATGTGATTGCCAGCTGGCCCGGCCATGTGGAGGGCAATCTGCACCAGATGTGGGATGGCACCATGGCCGATGCCGCCATCGCCAGCGGGGCTGGCCGGGGAGTTGGGCCGGGCGCTGGGGCGGGAGCCTTGGTGCGGGTCTATTCGCGGGAGGAAAAGGCGAGGCTGGCGGGCGGCGGCGTGGCGGACTGGGCGCGGGAAAGCTGGAGCATCGCCCGGGAGGTGGTCTATCCCGAGGCCTTTGGGCGCAAGACCTGCGGGGGGCATGGGAGTGCTCCGGTGACCATCTCTCAGGCGCAGATTGATGCCGCGACACCGATCGCCCGGGAGCGGCTGGTGCGGGCCGGGCTGCGGCTGGCGCGGGTGCTGGATGAGGCGCTGGGGCGTTAGGGTCTGGTAATACCAAGGTTCGATGAGCTTGACTCATCGGACCTTGGTTAAGCCCGTGTGGCGCTTGAACATTTCCAAGGCGTGATGCGTCAGCATCTCAGCGCCTTGGTATAAGGGCGGTTAGTAGGGCTGGCCGTCGCGCCGGGCATAGCCGCCATCGATCCAGATCATGTCGATATCCGAATAGCCGGCGGTGGTGCGCTGGCCGGCGCTGATTGCCACGAAGGCGCAATCGGCGGCGCTTTCGTTGATGAGGTGGTGGCCGTTGGCAATGCCCTTGGCAAAGGTGGCGATGTCTCCGGCGCGCAAGGGCGTGCGGGCCGCGTCCTCCACCAGCACCGCCTCGCCCGCGAGCATGATGACCATCTCGTCCTCGTTGTCGTGCCAGTGTCGATGGGAGGACCATGCGCCGGGTTTTAGCACGACATGCGAGGCCCCCAATTCGGTGAGGCCGGCATGTGGCGCCAGCCGGCGAGACCAGCGCCCACCCACCGGCGCGGCGAAGCTGGGCGGGTAGGTGGTGGAATTGACCTGCTCGATGGCATCAAGATTTAGCTTTGGCATGACGTCCTCCTGCCGACGGTATTGCAAGCCCGTTTTGGACTGGCAACCGCCAAGAGATATGTCCGCCCGCGATCCTGACGGCGCGCGCACTTGCGGGGTTCGCGACATTTGCCTAACTCTGTGCGGGTGAGCCAGACTTCTATCCAAACCGAACCTGATGTTGCCGCGCTGGCCGAGGCCTTGATCGCGTGCCCGAGTGTGACGCCCGCCGCCGGGATGGTGTTTGATTGTCTGGAGGGGCAATTGGCGCCGCTGGGCTTTGCGGTGCACCGTTTTTCGGCCGGGGAGGCGCCCGACGGGCCGGTGGAGAATTTGTTCGCCATCCGGCAGGGGCCTGTCGGGTGCCAGCATCTCGCCTTTGCCGGGCATCTGGATGTGGTGCCGCCGGGGGAGGGGTGGGAATCGGCCCCTTTCGCGCCCGAGGTGCGCGGGGATCTGCTCTATGGGCGCGGGGCGGTGGACATGAAGGGGGCCATCGCCGCCATGGTGGGGGCCGTGGCGATGCTGCCGCGCGAGGCGGGGACCGTCAGCTTTGTCATCACCGGCGACGAGGAGGGGCCAGCGCGGTTTGGCACGCTGGCGCTGATCGACTGGATGCGCGCGAATGGGCATGCGCCCGACCTGTGCCTTGTTGGCGAGCCGACCTCGGCGCATCGGCTGGGCGACATGATGAAGGTGGGGCGGCGCGGATCGGTGAACATCTGGCTGGAGGTGGCGGGGCGCGAGGGGCATGTCGCCTATCCGCATCTGGCCGACAACCCCGTGCCCCGGATGGTGGCAATGCTGGCCGAGCTGGACGCGCTGGTGCTGGACGGGGGGACGGACTGGTTTCAGCCTTCCAATCTGGAGATTACCGAGATTACCGTGGGCAACCCGGCGACCAATGTCATTCCGCCCAGGGCATCGGCGCGGATATCGATCCGGTTTAATGATTTGCATACCGGCGAAAGCCTGATCGCGCGGGTGGGCGCGATTGCCGCAAGCCATGGGGGAACAGCGCGGGGGGTGGTCTCGGGCGAGGCGTTTTTGACGCCGCCGGGGGAGTTTTCGGCCATCGTGCGGGACGCGATTCTGGTGGAGACCGGGGTGGAGGCGGAGATTTCCACCACGGGGGGGACCTCTGACGCGCGGTTTTTGAAAGACCTGTGCCCGGTGATCGAGTTTGGCCTGTCCAACGCCACCATGCACAAGCGCGACGAGGCGGTGGCGGTGGCGGATCTGGCCGTGCTGGCGCGGATCTATCGGCGGATTGCCGAGGCGGCGCTGTTAGGTTGATGGGCGGGATGATGGTGTGCGCACGCGGCTGAGCATCTGTCGGCGCAAGCAGCGGTATGGTAGCCGCGAGGCGGCGCTGGCGGCGGCGGAGGGGTTTGGGCTGGTCCTGCGGGCCTATGTTTGCGAGCGGTGCTGGGGGGTTCATCTGACCTCTGCCAAGGCGGGGGGCGCCAAGGTGCGGGGCCCCAAGGTGCGGGGAGCGCGCAGCTCCACCCGGCCTCCCTCTCAAGGGGGAGGGGCATTGTTGGGGGGCGCTACTTCGCCTTCTTGTCCGGAACCCCCTTCTTTTCCATAACTTTGCCCTTGAAGTCGCAGAGATCGGCCAAGGGGCAGCGCCAGCACTCCGGGTTGCGCGCCTTGCAGATGTAGCGGCCGTGCAGGATCAGCCAGTGGTGCGCGCCGACGCGAAACGGGGCGGGGACCTTCTTTTCCAGCGCCTTTTCCACCGCCAGCACGGTTTTGCCCTTCGCCAGACCCGTGCGGTTCCCGAGGCGGAAAATATGGGTGTCCACCGCGAAGGTCTCCGCCCCGAAGGCGCAGTTCATCGCGACATTGGCGGTCTTGCGGCCGACGCCCGGCAGGCGCTCCAGGGCCTCACGGTCGGCCGGGACCTCGCCGTGGTGATCGCGGATGAGTTGCTGCGACAGGGCGATGACGTTCTTCGCCTTGGCGTTGAACAGGCCGATGGTCTTGATGTGATCCTTGAGCCCATCCTCGCCAAGGGCAACCATCTCGGCGGGCGTGTGGACTTCGCTGAACAGCGCCCGCGTGGCCTTGTTTACCCCGACATCGGTGGATTGCGCCGAGAGCACCACCGCGACCAGAAGCTGGTAGGTGTTAGTGAAGGCAAGCTCCGTCTCGGGCGAGGGGTTGGCCTCGGCCAGACGGCGGAAGAATTCGAAAATGGCGGCTTTGTTCATGGATGGGGTTTTGCGGGATTTTAAGGGGAGGGGGAAGGGTGTTTGAAGGGGAAGGGGGTCAGAAGGTAAGTGATAGATGCGAGTGGGTTACCCCCTCGCGCTCCCATTAATTGTCATTGCCCGCGCCTTGG
>CAIWFP010000103.1 GCA_903911985.1 uncultured Sphingomonadales bacterium | reverse complement strand
GGCCAGCGCCTCCCCCACACGGCGCGGCTCATCCGGGTCGAGATGTGCCGGCTTGCCTGTCGCCACGTTGCAGAAGGCGCAGGCCCGGGTGCAGACATCGCCCATGATCATGAACGTGGCGTGCCGTTTGGACCAGCACTCGCCAATATTCGGGCAGGCGGCCTCCTCGCAGACCGTGGTCAGCTTCAGGCTGCGCATGATATCGCGGGTCGCGTGATATTCCGGCGATGTCGGCGCCTTCACCCGAATCCATTCGGGCTTGCGCGCTATTGGGTTATCCGGCCGGTGCGCCTTTTCAGGATGCCTGATCTTCAGAGTCGTATCGATGTCTGCCATGGGTCAGAAATGGATTGCCCGGCCATAGGCGTCAAGCACGCTCTCATGCATCATTTCGGAAAGGGTGGGATGCGGGAAGATCGTTTCCATCAGCTCGCTTTCCGTAGTCTCGAGCGTTTTGGCGATGGTGAAGCCCTGGATCAGCTCGGTTACCTCGGCGCCCACCATATGCGCGCCCAGCAATTCGCCGGTTTCCGCGTCGAAGATTGTCTTCACGAAACCCTCGGGCTCGCCTAGCGCAATCGCCTTGCCGTTACCGATATAAGGGAACTTGCCGACCTTCAGCTTGCGCCCGCCTTCCTTGGCCTTGGCTTCGGTAAGACCGACTGACGCCACCTGGGGCGTGCAATAGGTGCAGCCCGGGATGTTAAGCACATTCAGCGGCCGGACATGCTCCAGCCCGGCGATCTTCTCGACGCAGATCACGCCTTCGTGGCTTGCCTTGTGTGCCAGCCAGGGCGCGCCGACGAGGTCGCCGATGGCATAGATGCCTGGCTCGCCGGTCTTGAGCCACTGGTCGACGACGACATGGCCCTTTTCGACCTTCGCCTTGGTGGCTTCCAGCCCGATATCCTCGACATTGCCGGTGATGCCGATGGCGAGGATGACCCGGTCGACCGTAATCTCGGTGGACTTGCCCCCCTGCTCGATCGTCGCCTTCACGCTGTCCTTGCCCTTGTCGAGCTTGGCGACCTTGGCGGCGGTCAGGATTTTGATTCCCTGCTTGGTGAACTGCTTGGCGGCGAAGGCTGAGATATCCTCATCCTCGACCGGCAGGATGCGGTCCAGCACTTCGACCACCGTAACCTGGGCCCCCATGGTCCTGTAGAAGCTGGCGAATTCGATACCGATGGCGCCCGACCCGACGACCAGCAGCGATTTCGGGATCGCAGCCGGGATCATCGCCTCCTTATAGGTCCAGACCAGTTTGCCGTCCGGCTCAAGCCCCGGCAGCGAGCGCGCCCGCGCGCCCGTCGCGAGAATGATATGTTTTGCAATCACATCGGTAACGGATTTGCCGTCCTTGGTAACCGCGATCTTGCCCTTGCCGGCCAGCTTACCGGTTCCGTCGATGACGGTGACCTTGTTCTTCTTCAGCAGATGCTTGATGCCGCCCGCCAGCTGGGCCGAGACGCCGCGTGAGCGGGCCACGATCTTGGGCAGATCGAATGAAGCGCCCGGAGCCGACAAGCCATAGGCCTCGGCATGCTTCATCTGGCGGTAAATCTCGGCCGAGCGCAGCAGCGCCTTGG
>CAIWFP010000102.1 GCA_903911985.1 uncultured Sphingomonadales bacterium | reverse complement strand
GTCTTTCTTTAGTTCGACCAGGCGTTTGGCGCGTTCGATGACCATCTCGGCCACGTGCACATGGCGGGCCGCCGGTTCATCAAAAGTGGATGCGATCACCTCGCCTTTGACGGTACGCTGCATTTCTGTCACTTCTTCGGGGCGTTCATCGACCAGCAACACCATCATGTGGATTTCTGGATAGTTGGCGCTGATGGCGTGGGCAATGTGCTGCATCATCACCGTTTTACCGCTCTTGGGCGGGGCGACCAACAGGGCACCGCGCACCTTGTCCGTCAGGGCTGCCCCCTCCAGTTGCGCCCACCAGGCAACGGCCAGACAGCCGAGGGAATGTGCCGCGAGGATCACCGGCCGGTCCGCCGCGTGGATGGCCAAATTGAGCTGGTTTACCCAGGTGTTGCGGTGGGGCTTGTCCCACATGCCCAGTTCCACCCGCAGGCAATCGTCGCGGCGCTCTTCCCACAGGGTTTGCCAATGCCCCGGCCCGCTGTTGTTTAGCCCGGGAATGGTGAGGATCAATGGCTTGATAGGGAGCGATTTTGTCATGTTGTGGGCCATCGAATAACCCTTCCCCTTGCGCGGCGACTATTCACGGCACAATAACTCAACTGAATAGATAGACAATAAACAATGCCTGATAGCGGCGATAGTGCAGCTTGGCGCCCCGCAGCTGGTCCTCACCGCCCATTCCCACTCCGGCCCTAGCCACCGTTTACCTCGGCAAAGGAAAGTTTCTCTTGCCCGCATAAACTCAATCTAATAGGTAGAGTTTATGCGGTAAGGGCGTCGCTGGCTGGGAAAAGCCCGGTTACCCCCCTCGCCCGCGGCGATGTGTGGGCCGGCTGCCTGCTCCACCTTGCCAACCGCCAAAGCGCGCGATGCCCCGGGTGACAACGCCAGGTGTCGTGTTCCATTCTTGAACACGATGAGGTGATACCATGCGTTTACTGCCCTCGCCTGCACTGTTGCGAGCATAGATCGCGATGCAGCTTTTCGCCGCCCCCCGCGCCTGCAGCTTTGGCGCCCATGTCGTTATCCGCGAGCTGGACCTGCCTGTGGATGTCACTCTGGTCACACTGAATGACGCCGCTTCGGCGCTGCATGCGGTGAACCCGCAAGGGCGGGTGCCCGCCCTGCGGCTGGATGATGGCACCGTGCTCACCGAAAACAGCGCAATCCTGCCATTTCTGGCGGATCTGGTTCCGGGGACCAGTCTTTTCGCCCCGCCCGGATCGGTAGAGCGGGCGCAAATCCAGTCGTGGATCGCCTATATCGCCACCGAGCTGCATGCCGGCAGCATGAGGCCTTTCAACCGGCCCCACCTCTTTTCGGCCGATGCGGCAGCGCATGACGGAATTCGCGCGGCGAGCCTTGGGCGGCTGAAGGCGGCGCTGCTGCCGCTGGAAACGCGGCTGGCGTGGCATGGGTTTCTCGTCGGCAACCGCTTCACCATTGCCGATGCCTATTTTGGCAATTTTGCCGGTCTGGCCCGCGTGCTGGGCGGTGAGTTGGCCGAGTTTGAGGCGCTGAATGCCTATAGCCAGCATTACGAGGCGCGGGCCAGCGTGCAGGCGGCGCGAGCCTTTGAGGCGGAAAGGGTGCCGGTATGAGCATCGAAATCAGGAACCACGGCCGCGTTGGCGCGGAAATTCTCGGCGTTGATATCGGCGGCAACCTCACGGCCGACGAGTTCGAGGCCATTCGCAGTGCATTTGTGCAGCATGGCGTGGTGTTTTTTCGCGATCAGCTGCTCAGCGAGGAGCAGCACATCGGCTTCGCCCGCCGGTGGGGTACCATCAACATCAACCGCTTCTTCGCCGCGCATCCCACCTATCCGGAAATCGCGCTGGTGTTGAAAGCGCCGGACCAGCGCGACAATATCGGCGGCGGCTGGCATACCGATCATTCCTACGACGCGGAGCCGGCGCTGGGTTCGGTGCTGGTGGCCCGCGAGTTGCCGCCAGTTGGCGGGGCGACCGCCTTTGCCTCGATGTATGACGCCTATGAAGCCCTGCCGGCGCGCCTCAGGATTAGAATAGAGGGACGCCGCGCGGTGCATTCCGCGCGGCATGTTTTCGGCAGCAAGCCCCGCGAAGAGATCCGCGACAGCGATACGCGGGCTGGCCGCATCGGCAATTCTGCCGTTGCCGATGTGCTGGAAGATGTGGTGCATCCGATCGTCCTGCGCCATCCGCTCAGCGGCAAGCAGGCGATTTACGTAAATCCTGCCTTCACCATCGGGATTGAGGGGCTGGATGAAGAGGAATCCCGCGACCTGCTGGCAGAGATCTACGCTCATTGCCAAAACCCCGGCTTCATCGAGGATTTCCATTGGCGCGAGGGCTCGGTCGCATTCTGGGACAATCGGGCAACCTGGCATTTCGCCCGCAACGACTATCCCGGCTACGCCCGCGAAATGCATCGCATCACCATCGAGGGTGCCGCGCTCGATTGAGCGCCAGCCCTGGTTAACCGCAAGATGACAACGGATTCCGCCATGCCTTCAGCTTCTCGCCAGTCCCATGCCGGCGATAATCCCGTCGCGCACGCCGACACAGACCTCGACGACCTGGTTGGTCGGCTGCGCCATACGCGTGAGGAATGGCGGCGCGCGCATGATCGCCACACCGAATATGGCGAGCATGGCTTCCCCTCGCGGCACGCCATCGGCCGGGCGATCGATATGCTCAGCGCCTCGCTCTATCCCATCCGCCTGGGCCCCGCCGAACTGACGCCGGCCAGCGAGGATGAGTTCGTGCGCACCTCGCTGGCCTCGACCCTGCCGGTGCTTTCGGCGCAATTGCGGATGGAAATGGCCTATAGCAGAGAGGGTGCCGACGATCCGGAGGCCGTTGATGCCGAGGTGGCGCGGATTATCGCCGGGCTGGCGCAAAGCCTGCCAGAGATCCGCCGCATCCTCGATACCGATCTCGACGCCGCCTATGCCGGCGACCCCGCCGCGCGCAGCGTGGACGAGGTGCTGCTATGCTACCCTTGCGTCACCGCCGTCATCCACCACCGCATTGCCCATGAACTTTACCGGCTGGGCGCGCCGCTGGTGGCGCGGATCATCGCCGAGATCGCCCATTCGCGCACCGGCATCGACATCCACCCCGGCGCCACCATCGGCGAGAGATTCTTCATCGATCATGGCACCGGAGTGGTCATCGGCCAGACGGCGATCATCGGCAATCGCGTGCGCATCTATCAG
>CAIWFP010000101.1 GCA_903911985.1 uncultured Sphingomonadales bacterium | reverse complement strand
GGCGGTCTTGTGCTGCCGGAGAAGGCCAGCTTCGTTGCCGGTCACTCGCTGGGCGAATACACCGCGCTCTGCGCAAGTGGCGCGTTCAGCCTGGCCGATACAGCGCGTTTGCTGAAGCTGCGCGGTCAATCGATGCAGGCCGCCGTGCCGGTGGGCGTGGGCGCGATGTGCGCGCTGCTGGGCGCCGATATCGAGAAGGCGACGGCGCTGGCCGAGGCTGCCGCGCCCAATCCCGAAACCGGCGAGACCGAGGTTTGCACCGTTGCCAACGACAATGACCCGACGCAGGTCGTCCTGTCCGGCCACACGGCGGCGATCGAGCGCGCCATTGCGCTGGTGAAGGATTTCGGCATCAAGCGTGGCATTTCGCTGCCCGTTTCCGCTCCGTTCCACTGCCCGCTGATGCAGCCCGCCGCCGAGGCGATGGCCGAGGCGCTGGGCAAGACCCCTCCCGGCCCCTTGCGCGTGGCCCTGTTCGCCAATGTCACCGCCGCCGTGGTGACAGACCCGGCCGAGGTGCAGCGCCTGCTGGTCGAGCAGGTTACTGGCCGCGTCCGCTGGCGCGAGAGCGCCATTGCCATGAAGGCGGCGGGCGTTGAACAGTTCGTCGAACTGGGCGGCAAGGTGCTCGGGCCGATGATCACACGGTCTGCCGGCGACGTGCAGGTCACCAGCGTCATTTCGATGGACGACATCGAAGCCCTGCTGAAGGAGATTTGAGCAATGTTCGACCTTACCGGAATGACCGCCCTCGTCACCGGCGCCTCTGGCGGCATCGGCTCTGAAATCGCCCGCGCGCTGGCGGGGCAGGGCGCGCGCCTCGCGCTATCGGGCAGCAATGTGGCCAAGCTGGAAGCCTTCGCGGCCGAGCTTGCCAAAGAATCCGGCATCGACCATGTCTGCCTGCCTTGCGACCTTTCCAATGCCGAGAGCGTCGAGGCGCTGATCCCCGCCGCCGTGGCTGCCCTTGGCAAGCTCGACATCCTCGTCAACAACGCCGGCATCACCCGAGACAACCTCGCCATGCGCATGAAGGACGAGGAGTGGGACGCCGTGATCCGCGTCAACCTCGAGGCCGCCTTCCGCCTGATGCGCGCCGCCTGCAAGCCGATGATGAAGGCCCGCTTCGGCCGCATCATCACCATCACCAGCGTGGTCGGCGCCACCGGCAATCCGGGTCAGGTGAACTATGCCGCCGCTAAAGGGGGCCTCGTCGCCATGAGCAAGTCGCTGGGTCAGGAACTGGCCAGCCGCAACATCACCGTCAACTGCGTCGCCCCCGGCTTCATCGCCACCCCGATGACCGAGGTGCTGCCAGACGCCCAAAAGGAGACCCTCAACGCCCGCATCCCCATGGGCCGCATGGGCGAGGGCGCGGATATCGGGGCGGCGGTGGCCTATCTGGCGTCGAAAGAGGCGGGCTACGTCACCGGCCAGACGCTGCATGTGAATGGCGGCATGGCGATGATGGGGTGATAGCGCCTCAGGGCGGGGCACCCATCCTGACGCAACATTAAGCGCCGCAGGCTGTCACCACCGCTCCGCTGCTGGATAAGGCTGACGGTGAGCCGCAAATCCGCCGTCTCGTCGGAAGACGTTTCGGGGGTTTGGGGGCGTAATGCCCCCAAGGCTTCCACCTCCTGCCCTCTCCACCACATTTATCCCCAGATTAGCCCCACTTGCCCGCCTTCCCGCTTGCCGCGCGGCGCAGCCACGTTAAGGAATATAGTCCGAATTGGCGGCGGGAGGCCGATTCCGGGCGTCTCCCGTCACAAACGAGGCCGTGGGCCGTCGTCGAACCTGTGTTTGACGATGGCAGCGCCCAAACGAACACTTAGGTCGGGGATTGCGAGCGACATGAAGGCCACCATCGAACGCGCGACACTGCTGCGCTGCCTCAGCCATGTGCAATCCGTCGTGGAACGGCGCAACACCATCCCCATCCTCTCCAACGTGCTGATCGAGGCTACCAGCGACGGTACGCTGCGCGTCATGGCGACCGACCTCGACATTCAGGTGGTCGAACACATGGCCGCCGTCTCCGTCGATGGCCCCGGCGCGATCACCGTCTCGGCCCACCTCCTGTTCGACATCGCCCGCAAGCTGCAGGACGGCAGCCAGGTTAGCCTGCAAACCGCCGACAACCGCCTGGTGGTGAAGGCCGGGCGCAGCCGCTTCCAACTGCCCACCCTGCCGCGCGATGATTTTCCCGTCATCGTCGAAGGCGATCTGCCCACCAGCTTCGAACTGCCCGCGACGACACTGGCCCATCTGATCGACGCGACACGTTTTGCCATCTCCACCGAGGAGACGCGCTACTATCTCAACGGCATCTTCCTGCATGTGCTGGATGACGAGCTGAAGGCCGCCGCCACCGATGGCCACCGCCTTGCCCGCTATACCATTCCCCGGCCCGAGGGCGCGGCGGGCATGCCCGACGT
>CAIWFP010000100.1 GCA_903911985.1 uncultured Sphingomonadales bacterium | reverse complement strand
TTCCTCTCGGTCGCCATGCTGTTTCCCTTTGCCGTGGGGCCAGACCCGCGCCTGCTGGCCCGCGCTGGCGGCGGGGTGATCTGGGTGGCGGCGCTGCTGGCGGCGATCCTCCCGCTCGACCGGCTGATCGAGCCCGACATGGCGCTGGGCTGTTTCGACCAATGGGCGCTGCGCGGCATTGCCGAAGAGGCGGTGGTGATGGTGCGGGTGGTGGCGCACTGGCTGGGCTTTGCGCCCGCCCTGATGCTGGCCGCCCTGCCCGCCGGGGCCTTGCTGGGGCTGGATGGCGCCACGCTGAAGCTGGTGGAGCTGGGGCTGCTGGCCGGCACCCCGGGCCTCGCGGCGCTGGGCGTGACAGTGGCGGCGGTGACGGCGGGGCTGAAAGGGGGCACGGCGCTGGCCGGGCTGCTGGTGATTCCGCTCGCCGTGCCCGTGCTGATATTCGGCGCGGGCAGTCTGGCGGCGGGCGGGGAAAGCGGCATTGCCCTTGCGGCCGCGGCGAGTTTGGTGCTGCTGGCGCTGGCGCCCTTTGCCGGGGGAGCTGCGGTCAGGGCCGGTCGGTAGAAGGGTTAAGGGGTAGATGCGAGGGAATCGTCCCTCGCGCTCCCATTATCGTTTGCGTGGCGTATTCACCGAAGCTTGGCGTTAATTCCCGATGATTTTATGGCGCTGCGCGCGACGTGCGTTCTTCGCGGCAAAGCCGCTTTCAATCGCAAAACTCAATTCCGGGCGCGGAGGGGGCAGGAGACGCACGACGAATACAGGTCTGGGAGTGCGAGGGGGTAATCCCCTCGCATCTTCACCCCTTAAACCTTCAATACGGCGGCTGATGCAGCCCCTTCGGGCTAAGCGTGAAGATCTCGCAGCCGGTTTCGGTGATGCCGATGGAATGCTCGAACTGGGCCGAGAGCGAGCGGTCGCGGGTGACGGCCGTCCAGCCGTCGTCCAGCATTTTCACGCCGGGCTTGCCGAGGTTTATCATCGGCTCGATGGTGAAGAACATGCCCGGTTTCAGCACCGGCCCCGTGCCCGGCCGGCCCGCATGCACCACCTCGGGTGAATCGTGGAACAGGCGGCCAAGGCCGTGGCCGCAGAACTCGCGCACCACGCCATAGCGGTTGGCCTCGGCATGGGCCTGAATGGCGGCGCCAATATCGCCCACCCGCGCGCCGGGTTTGGCCTGTTCGATGCCGATCATCAGGCACTCATAGGTCACTTCCACCAGCCGCCGGGCCTTTAGCGGGACATCGCCCACCAGATACATCCGGCTCGAATCGCCATGCCAGCCATCGAGCAGCGGGGTTACGTCAATATTGACGATATCGCCGTCTTTCAGGGGCTTGTCGGAAGGAATGCCGTGGCACACCACATGGTTGATGGAGATGCAGCAGCTATGCGCATAGCCGCGATAGCCCAGCGTTGCCGGCACCGCGCCCGCATCCAGCGTGAACTGGCGCACGAAATCATCCAGCGCGCCGGTGGTGACGCCGGGCACAACCATGGGCGCCAGCGCATCCAGCGTTTGCGCGGCAAGGCGGCCAGCGCGGCGCATGCCCTCGAAGGCTTGCGGCCCGTGCAGTTTGATGGTGCCGTCGCGCAGCACCGTTTCGTTGTCAGAGACGGTCTGATATTGGGTCATGTCCACCCCCTTAGACGCGCGCCGCGCGAATTGCGAGACGCTCGCGGATATTGGGCGCGGATGTTGCGGGCGGGGCTTTGACATTTGAACTTTGGGGACCTTTGGACTTTGGGTTTTAAGCTTTGGGCCCTAAGCACTTGCCCAGCCCCCTCCTTGCCCCGGACCACAGCCGCATGAGCCGTACCCCCTCCCCCCTGTTCCAAGACCCAGCCGCCAGCGAACTGCTGGTGCCAGACCGGGGGCAGGAGGCGATTGCCATCCACCTCATCGACAAGGACGGGCTGGAGAGCTGGCTGGCCCAGCGCAAACCGGCGCAGCGCGCGCAACTGGCCGCGCAGAAATTCACCGCCGCGCCCTTCAGCCACGCCATCGTCGCCGATGGTGACACATGGTTCGTGGCGGCGGGCGTGGGCAAGCTGGCGGAGCTGGGCAGCTGGTGCCTGGGCAAGCTGGCGGAGGCGCTGCCGGCGGGAAGCTATCGGCTGGCACCCGGGATCGAAGGCAAGGCGACAAGGCCCGACCGGGCGCTGCTCGGCTGGGTGCTGGGGCAATATCGGTTCGAGCGTTACCGCTCTGACGCCAGCACCGAAGGGCCGCGCGTGCTGGCAACCGGCGCGGTGAAGGCCATCGCCCAGGCTCTCGCCGAGGCCGCCGCCGTGGCGCTGGTGCGCGATCTGGTGAACACGCCCGCCGAGGACATGGGGCCGGGCGAGCTGGAACACGTGGTGGAAATGCTGGGCCGCCAGCATCGCGCGGCCGTGCGCGTCACCAAGGGCGAGGCGCTGGAGCGCGAGTTTCCCATGGTCCACATGGTGGGCCGCGCGGCGGGCCGCGCCCATGCCCCGCGCATGATCGAGCTGGAATGGGGCGATGTTGCCCACCCGCGCGTGGCGATTGTCGGCAAGGGTGTGTGTTTTGATTCGGGCGGGCTCGATCTGAAACCCTCCTCGGCCATGCTGCTGATGAATAAGGACATGGGGGGCGCGGCCCATGCCATTGCCCTTGCCGCGCTCATCATGCAGGCCGGGCTGAAGCTGCGGCTGCATCTGCTGGTGCCAGCCGCCGAAAACGCGATTGGCGGCAATGCCTTTCGCCCCGGCGATGTGCTGAGAAGCCGCAGTGGCATCAGCGTGGAAGTGGGCAATACCGATGCCGAGGGACGGCTGCTGCTGGCCGACGCGCTGGCCCGCGCGGGCGAGGGTTCAGATGGCAAACTGCCCGGCCTCATCCTCGATTTCGCCACGCTGACTGGCGCCGCACGGGTGGCGCTGGGGCCGGATATGCCGGCGCTGATGGCCCGGCGCGATGCCACGGCGCAGGCCCTGCTGGATGCGGGCCTTGCCAGCGACGACCCCTGCTGGCGCCTGCCGCTGCACGAGGCCTATCGCGACTATCTCAAATCCGACATCGCCGATCTGCTGAATGCCCCGGCCAATGGCTTTGCTGGAGCCAGCGTGGCCGCCTTGTTCCTCGACCGCTTCGTGCCCGAGGGCTTGGATTGGGCCCATTTCGACACCTTTGCCTGGCGCCCTTCCTCCAAGCCCGGCAGGCCCAAGGGCGGCGACGCGCTGGGGCTGCTGGCGGCATGGGCGATGTTGCAACAGCGCTATGGCCAGCGCTGAGCCAGCCGGTAGCAATGTATGGGGCAGTTCGCTGCCCGCAGCAGGGGGGCACGGATGGATTACTTGCCTGGGGGGCCGCATGCCGCTAATCGCGCGGCTTTCCAGTTTGGGGGATCAGACCGCTTGACCTTGGCTGCACATCATTCCGGCACAGCATTGGCGATACCGGCGGGGCAATTGTCGCTTTCCGGCCCGGCCGAGGTGCTGGATGCCGCGCGCTGGCCGGTGCGGGGCGATCTGGCGCATATCGATCTGGCCGGGCGCTGCTTCGTGCCGCATTATGCCGTGCCAATGCTCCACCGGGTGCGGGCCGACGCCGCCCCCTTGCGCCGCGCGCCCAAGGATGGTGCCGAGGAACTGATCCTGCTGCCCAAGGGCGCGCCCTTCGATGTGCTCGACATCGCTGGCAGCTGGTGCTGGGGGCAAGCGGGCAAGGACGGTTTCGTCGGCTATATTCGCCACAGCGATCTGGAAAATAGCCAGCTGGAGAGCGTGGCGTGATCATATCGGTGTTCATCGACGGGGCAGCCGGCACCACCGGGCTTGAAATCGCCGATCGGCTGGCCGGGCGGGCCGAGTTCTCGCTGATCATCCTCGATGACGCCCAGCGCAAGAGCAGCGCCGCCCGCAAGGACGCCCTGCACGCCGCCGATTTCGCCGTGCTGTGCCTGCACGACGATGCCGCGCGCGAGGCCGTGGAGATGGCCCAAGGCTCGAACGTGCG
>CAIWFP010000099.1 GCA_903911985.1 uncultured Sphingomonadales bacterium | reverse complement strand
TCGACCCGCAAATCACCCGTTTCCGCTTCACCCGCCGGGTGCGCCATAAAATCAGCCCTCAAGACCAAATATCATGCTGATATTGCTACACTATACTGCCAAAATTGCCAGATTTTCCCATTCGCATCTGGGAAATGTGGGATTAAACACCCCCTCGCATCTACATCTTCACCTTAAACCCTAACGTCCGGCCCTAACCGCCGCGCCCCCGGCAAACGGGGCAAGCGCCACCAGCACCAGACTGGCCGCCGCCGCCAGGGCAATGCCGCTCTCGCCCCCGGCGGCCAGACTCCCCGCGCCAAAGATCAGCACCGGCACCGCCAGCGGGATGACCAGCAGCCCGGCCAGCGCCGTGCCGCCCTTCAGCCCCGCCGTCACCGCTGCCACCGTTACCCCAAGCGCGGCGAGGCCCGGCGTTCCCGCCAGCAGCCCCAGCTCCACCAGCCGCAGTGTGCCGCCATCCAGCCCGAGCAGGGCGCCCGCGGGCAGGGCGGCCAGCATCAGCGCCGGGGCAAAGCCCAGCCAATGCGCGCACACCCGCACCGCCACCACCGCCTCCTCGGCAATACCCCGCAGCGCCCATTGATCGAAACAGCCCAAAGCCATGTCCGGCTCGATCAGCCGGTCGAGCGGGAGGATCGCCGCCAGCAACGCCGCCACCCAGATCACCCCGCCCCCGGCGCGGGCGAGCAGGCGCGGATCCGGCCCCACGGCAAAGGGAAACAGCATGGCGACGGCGAGGAAAAACAGCACCGGCAGCACCACGCCGCCCTGCCTGCCGCCACGCAGAAGCAGGGCAAGGTCGCGCCGGAGAATGGCGAACAAGGGGTGCGCGCTCATGGCGTGAACTCCGCCAGATCGAGTGTGGCCATGCGGGCCAGAGCGAAGGGCTGGTGCGAGGCGATAACGCAGACGCCGCCGCTCGCGCAATGGGCGGCGGCCAGCGCCTCCACCACGGCGCAGGCGGCGGTATCGAGGCCGTTCAGCGGCTCGTCCAGCAGCCAGATGGCGGCGCGCTGCCCCAGCAGCCGGGCGAGACCAGCACGTTTTTTCTGCCCGGTGGAAAGATAGCGCACCGGCACATCGGTCAGCTCGCTCAACCCCAGCGCGGCGAGGTTGGCGGCTAGCGCCTCGCCGTCCACGCCGTCAACCCGCGCCCAGAAGGCCAGCGCCTCGCCCAGCGGCAGGGCCGGATCAAGCGCGAGACGCTCGTCGATCAGCCCCACTTGCCCCTCGCGTTCGACCGTTCCGCCATAGGCTGGGGCGAGGCCGGCAAGGATGCGGATCAGGCTGGATTTGCCAATGCCGTTGGCGCCCGCGACGCGGCACGCCTCGCCCGGGCCCAGCGCCAGCGAGAGACCGGCGAACAGCAGCCGGTCGCCGCGCCGGCAGGCGAGGGCGCTGGCGGCTATGTGGGCGCCGGGAGTAGGGGCAAGGGATGCTTGCATGACGATGGCGCTTAGGGGAAAGCTGGCGGCCTGCCAAGCGGCCCCCATGGCGCAACACCCATGCATGAAGGATCATCAACCATGCCCATCCCCCGCCTTGCCCCCGCGGAGCGCGATGCCGCGCTGGCCGCCCTGCCACAATGGCGTTTACGCGAGGATGGGCTGGCCATAACGCGGGTATTCACCTTCGCCGACTTCAGCGAGGCCTTCGCCTTCATGACCCGCGTGGCGCTGCTGGCGGAAAAATCCGACCATCACCCGGAATGGCGCAATGTGTGGAACAGGGTCGAGATTACCCTGACCACCCACGACGCGGGCGGCCTGTCGCGCCGAGATGTGGCGATGGCGGGGGCGATTGACGGGGTATTCGCGGGGGTTGGGGGAAAGGGATAAAGGGACGGGAGATAGTCGCAGGGGCTAGCCCCTGCACCCCTTTCCTGTCGTTGTTGCGCTAAGGGTTCGTCGTGGCACAGGGTCGCCGCGCCACAGGCTGATAAAGCCGCCTCGCGGCAGAGCGCGATGCCGAGGTGGAGTGCCCACGAAGACATTAATGGGGTTTGGGGTGCCAACCGGTTTCTCTTGAGAAACCGGCACATTAAACGTCACCCCCAAGGCTTCCCCTTTCCCCTTTAAACCCTTCCCTTCAAACCCCTCAAAGCGCCGCGTTATTATAGCAATGCCAGGTGAAGATCGCCGCCGCCCCGCGATGGGGCCGCCAACCCTGGGTTAGGGCGCGGGTTTGCGCCTCGCCCGGCCGTTCGGGCAGGGCCAGCAGCTTACCCAGCCCCGCCTGCACCGCCAGATCGCCGGCGGGCCAGATGTCGGGCCGCCCTTCGGCAAACAGCAGATAGATCTCGGCCGACCAGCGCCCGATGCCCTTCACCCTGGTCAGCAGGGCGATGGCCTCCTCGTCACCTTCGGGCAGGGCGGCAAGGTCGAGGCTGCCCGCCTCCACCAGCTCACACAGGCTGCGGGCATAGGTCTGTTTTTGGCGCGAGAGGCCGCAACTGCGCAGTGTGCCCTCGCTGGCGGAAAGCACGGCGGTTGTCGGCACGTCCGGCCCCAGCTGCGCCTCAAGCTTGGCCCAAACCGATGCGGCGGCGGCCACGCTGACCTGCTGGCCTACAATGGTGCGCAGCAGCGTGCTGGCCCCGCGCGGGCGGATGCGCGGCTCGGGATAGCCCGCCCGTTCCAGCGCCGCGCCGATGGCGGGCTCGATGCTGGCGATGGCATCCAGCCCGTGGCGGATGGTTTCTGCGGAAAGGCCCATATGCTTGTGTTATTCCTGTCAGGTGGGGGCGGTTTGGCGCAAGCCTGTTGGCGCGGCATGTTTTGCGCGCCCGTTAATATCTCCGCCGTTGCAAATAGCGTCGGTTGGGCTTAGCAGCCGGCGCCATACGCCGAAAGGGCTGGACGAAAGGATATTGAGGCATGCCGAAGTTGGTGGTGATAAATCAGGCGGGTGTGGAACGCGAAATTGATGCCGCTGTGGGCCGTTCGCTGATGGAAGTGATCCGCGACAATGGTTTTGACGAGCTGCTGGCGCTGTGCGGCGGCTGCTGCAGCTGCGCGACCTGCCATGTGCATGTTGATCCCGCCTATGTGGCCAAGCTGCCCCCGGTCAGCGCGGACGAGAACGATCTGCTCGACAGCTCGGACCACCGC
>CAIWFP010000098.1 GCA_903911985.1 uncultured Sphingomonadales bacterium | reverse complement strand
TCCTCGAACTCGAAGCGGAATATGCCCGCGCCAAGGCAGACCCCGCCTTTGCTGCCGAGTTTGACGATCTGCTCGAACATTACGTGGGCCGCCCCAGCCCGCTCTATTTCGCGCCGCGCATCACGGAAGAGTTAGGCGGCGCGCAAGTCTGGTTCAAACGCGACGAGCTGAACCACACCGGCGCGCATAAGAGCAACAATTGCATCGGCCAGATCCTGCTCGCCATGCGCATGGGCAAAACGCGGATCATCGCGGAAACCGGGGCTGGCCAGCATGGCGTTGCCACCGCCACGGTCTGCGCGCGCTTTGGCCTGCCCTGCGTCATTTTCATGGGCGCGACGGATGTGGCACGGCAAGCCCCCAATGTGTTCCGCATGAAGCTGCTGGGCGCCGAGGTTGTGCCGGTCACGGCGGGCGCGGCCACGCTGAAGGACGCGATGAACGAGGCCCTGCGCGACTGGGTGGCCAATGTTCACGACACATTCTACATCATCGGCACCGCCGCCGGCCCGCATCCCTATCCGGAAATGGTGCGCGATTTCCAAAGCGTCATCGGCCGCGAGGCCCGCGCGCAATTGCTCAGCCGCACCGGCCGCCTGCCCGATCTGCTGGTGGCGGCCATCGGCGGGGGCAGCAACGCCATCGGCCTGTTCCACCCTTTCCTCGATGACCCCAGCGTGAAAATGCTCGGCGTCGAGGCGGCGGGCTACGGGCTGGACAAGGACCACGCGGCATCGCTGGCGGGTGGCCGCTCCGGCATCCTGCATGGCAACAAGACCTATCTCTTGCAGGACGAGGACGGCCAGATCCTCGAAGGCCACTCGATCAGCGCCGGTCTGGATTACCCCGGCATCGGCCCGGAACACGCCTGGCTGAAGGAAGTCGGCCGCGTCGATTACACCTCTGTCACCGATGACGAGGCGATGGAAGGCTTCCAGCTGCTCTGCCGCACCGAAGGCATTATCCCCGCCTTGGAGCCCGCCCATGCCATCGCCGCCGTCGCCAAGGTCGCCCCCACCATGGGCAAGGACGAGATCCTGATCGCCAATCTGTGCGGACGCGGCGACAAGGACATCTTCACCGTCGCCGACCGGCTGGGGGTGACGCTGTGAGCTTACTCACCCGCCCTTGTTTCACAGGGTTTGTGACGATGGCGGGTGCTGTGTGCGTAATTTCAGGCACAATTTATGCCGAGGCCATTCACCTGTCGGCGCTCAACGAAACCGAAGATCACAAAGTGATCGCCAGCATCCTACATCAAAGCTCAGTGCGGATGGCAATTTTCGCAATTGTTTCCCTTGGCATCTATTGGGGTGTGCTGAGTTATTTCGGGCAGCGTCGGGGATTTATACCCCGCAACGATTGGGGCTGGACTATGGCCGCATTGGTGCTGTTTTATATGCGCCTGTTGTTTATCATTCCTGCGATCCGGCAATGGGACATAAACCCACATTTCCCAGATGCGAATGGGAAAATCTGGCAATTTTGGCAGTATAGTGT
>CAIWFP010000097.1 GCA_903911985.1 uncultured Sphingomonadales bacterium | reverse complement strand
GCGCACCATGTCGCGGTCGGCCTTGAACGGGCTGATGAAGGCGGTGATGACGATGAGCCCGGCGTCGGTCATCAGTTTCGCCACCTCGCCCACCCGGCGGATGTTCTCGATGCGGTCGGCCTCGGTAAAGCCCAGATCCTTGTTCAACCCGTGGCGCACATTGTCGCCATCGAGCAGGAAGGTGTGCCGGTTCATCCGGTGCAGCTTCTTCTCGACCAGATTGGCAATCGTCGATTTGCCCGAGCCCGAAAGCCCGGTGAACCACAGCACCGCCGACTTCTGGTTCTTGAGCCCGGCATGCGCCTCGCGGCTAATGTCGGTTGCCTGCCAATGCACATTCTGCGCGCGGCGCAGGCTGAACTGCAGCATGCCTGCCGCCACCGTCGCATTGGTGATCTTGTCGATCAGGATGAAGCCGCCAAGCGTGCGGTTGTCGCCATAGGCCTCGAACACGATCGGCTTGTCGGTAACCAGCTGCGCCACGCCAATCGCGTTGAGCTCAAGCGTTTTTACCGCCATATGCTCCATGGTGTTGACATTGACGGCATATTTGGGCGCGTGCACCGTGGCCGACACCGTCTGTGTGCCCAGTTTCAGCCAATAGGCGCGGCCGACATGCAGCGGCTCGTCCGCCATCCACACCAGCGTCGTCTCAAACTGGTCGGCCACCTGCGGCGGATTGTCGGCCAGCGAAATCACATCCCCGCGCGAGCAGTCGATCTCGGTATCAAGGCAGATCGTCACCGACTGCCCGGCCTGGGCCTGATCGAGATCACCATCGAAGGTGACGATGCGCGACACGGTGCTGGTCTTGCCACTGGGCAGCACGCGGATGGCGTCGCCCGGCTTGACCGAACCCGTTGCCACGAGGCCGGAAAAGCCCCGGAAATCGAGGTTGGGCCGGTTGACCCACTGCACCGGCATGCGGAACGGGCGGGCGGCATCGATGGAGCTGTTGACCTCGACCGTTTCGAGATGCTCGATCAGATTGGGCCCGGTGTACCACGGCGTGTTGGGCGAGGCCGAGATGATATTGTCGCCCTTGAAGCCCGAGATCGGCATGGCCACAAAACGCTCGATACCGATGCTTTTGGCAAAGACGGTATAGTCGGCAACGATCTTGTCGAACACCTCCTGGCTGTAATCCACCAGATCCATCTTGTTGACCGCCAGCACCAGATTGGTGATGCCGATCAGATGCGCCAGATAGGAGTGCCGCCGGGTTTGCGTCAGCACCCCCTTGCGCGCGTCGATGAGGATGACCGCGAGGTCGGCGGTCGAGGCGCCGGTCACCATGTTGCGGGTATATTGCTCGTGCCCCGGCGTGTCGGCGACGATGAACTTGCGCTTTTCGGTGTTGAAGAAGCGATAGGCGACATCGATGGTGATGCCCTGCTCGCGCTCGGCGGCGAGGCCATCGACCAGCAGGGCGAAATCGATCTCCTGCCCCTGCGTGCCAGACTTCTTGCTATCGGCTTCCAGCGCGTCGAGCTGGTCCTCGAAGATCATCTTGCTGTCATAGAGCAAGCGCCCGATCAGCGTCGACTTGCCATCGTCCACCGACCCGCAGGTGATGAAGCGCAGCATGGTCTTGTGCTGATGCTGGTCGAGATAGGCGTCGATATCCTCGGCGATGAGGCTTTCGGTGACGTAAACCGCGTCTTGGGGCTTATCGGACATCAGAAATACCCCTGCTGCTTTTTAACTTCCATGCCGGCGCCGCCCGCATCCTTGTCGATGGCGCGGCCCTGCCGCTCGCTGGTGGTGGTCAGCAGCGTTTCCTGAATGACCTCGGGCAGGGTCTTTGCCGTGCTCTCCACCGCTCCGGTCAAGGGATAGCAGCCCAATGTGCGGAAGCGGATCGAGCGTTCGACCGGAACCTCGCCGGGCTTCAGCGGAAAGCGGTCGTCATCGACCATCAGCAGCATGCCGTCGCGCTCCACGGTGGGGCGCTTGTCGGCGAAATAGAGCGGCACGATGGGGATGTCGTTGAGGTGGATATATTGCCACACATCCAGCTCGGTCCAGTTGCTGATCGGGAAGACGCGGATGCTCTCGCCCTTGGCTTTGCGGGCGTTATAGAGGTTCCACAGCTCGGGCCGCTGGTTCTTGGGGTCCCAGCCGTGCGAGGCGGTGCGGAAGGAGAAGATGCGCTCCTTGGCGCGGCTCTTTTCCTCGTCGCGCCGCGCCCCGCCAAAGGCGACGTCAAAGCCCCATTTGTCCAGACCCTGCTTCAGCCCCTCGGTCTTCCACATGTCGGTATGCAAGGCGCCATGGTCAAACGGGTTGATCCCGCGCTCGGCAGCCTCGGGGTTGTGATAGACCAGCAGCTCCATCCCCGACAGCTCGGCCATCTTGTCACGCAGCTTGTACATCTCCTGGAACTTCCAGGTGGTGTCGACATGCAGCAACGGAAACGGCGGCGGCGACGGATAAAACGCCTTGCGCGCCAGATGCAGCATCACCGCGCTGTCCTTGCCAACCGAATACAGCATCACAGGCTTGTCAGCCTCCGCCACAACCTCGCGAATAATATGTATCGCCTCGGCCTCAAGCCGCTCAAGGTGCGTTAGGGTCTTGGGCATAATGCTCCCTGTCAGGTCATTCTTGTCGAAATCGTCCACCGCCACTGCCGGGTGGGCCGGGGCGATGCAAACAAATCCTTCTTTGCACCACCATTGGGCACCTTTCCCCGGGCAGGCAATGCCGTTCACACCGACACCGCGTTATCCGAGGCAAACACGGATGGAAGAGACGGGACCTGCCACCGGCCTGCAATCACCTCATCCGCATGAACGGCGATGTGGCGCAAGGCGATGTCCATGCGCAATCCCGACCACTATCGCCGCCGCGCCGATGCCGTCTGCGCGGCGCGCCTGTTCCAACCCCGGCGCCCGGACCTGAAATCAGGGTTTGGGCACAAACAAACCACCGTGTTCGGCCCGCAGAGCGGCCTTTTGCACCTTGCCCATGGCGTTGCGCGGCAACTCGTCGACGATGACGACGCGGCGCGGATGCTTGAAGCGCGCAAGGCTGTCGGCGATGCCCGCCATCACCCCATCCCCGGATAATTCGGCCCCGCGCTGCCGCGCCACCACCGCTACCACCGCCTCGCCAAGGTCGGCATGGGGCACGCCGATTACCGCGCTTTCCGCCACCCCCGGCAAAGCGTCGATCGCCTCCTCGATCTCCTTGGGATAGATGTTGAGGCCCCCGGCGATGATCAGATCCTTCGCCCTTCCCACCAGCGTGATGCGCCCGTCGGGAGCCTGCGTCGCGACATCCCCGGTGATGAAGAAACCGTCGGCACGAAATTCCTGCGCGGTTTTATCGGGGTTGCGCCAATATCCGGCGAACACATTCGGCCCGCGCACTTCCAGCAGGCCCGGCTCTCCATTGGTCACGAGATCGCCCGAATCGCCGCGCACCCGCACCGCCACACCCGGCAACGGATAGCCCACCGTGCCCGCAACGCGATCGCCATCATAGGGATTGGAGGTGATCATGCCGCATTCGGTCATGCCATAGCGTTCGAGAATGCGCTGCCCGGTCAGCCCCTCGAACCGCTGATGGGCCTCGGCCAGCAGCGGGGCGGAGCCGGAAATGAACAGCCGCATATGCGCGCAGGCCCCGGGACAATGCTCCGGCGAGTCCATCAGGCGGGTATAATGCGTCGGCACCCCCATCAGCACCGTTGCCGCCGCGAAATCGGCGATGACAGCGGCGGGATCGAAGCCCTGATGGAACAGCACACTGGCCCCGGCCAGCAGCGCGCCATGCAGCGCCACGAACAGCCCGTGGACGTGATAGATCGGCAGAATGTGGATCAGCACATCATCGCTTTGCCAGCGCCACAGATCCTTCAGCGTCAAAGCATTGGACAGCAAATTGGCATGGGTCAGCATCGCCCCCTTCGAGCGCCCGGTGGTGCCCGAGGTGTAGAGGATGGCGGCCAGATCCCCGGCCTCGCCCGCCGCCAGCGGCAAGCCCTGTTGTGGCAGATCCTCCAGCAGGCTGCCGGTGCCATCCGCCCCCAGCGTCACCACGCGCGCGGCGCCGGCAACAGCCCGGACCGCCGCCTCGTCCGCCGGGCGGCACACCACCACGGCAGGCTCGGCATCGCCGATGAAATAGGCCAGTTCCGTCGCGGTATAGGCCGTGTTCAGCGGCACAAACACCATGCCCGCACGCAGCGCCGCCAGATAGAGCAGCACCGCCTCCACCGACTTGTCGACCTGCACCACAATCCGCGCGGCGGGCTTGCCGCCCAGAGCCACCAGCCGCGCCGCCAGCCTGGCCGTGCGCGGTTCCAGATCGGCGAAACTCAGGCGCGTGAGCCCCGCCTCGACGAGAAAAGGCTTGTCGCCCGCCGCCGCCGCGACAGACAGGATATGGGCGATGAGGGTGGCGCCCGCAGGGGTGGTGTCCGCAGGGGCAGCGGATGTGTTGGCGTGTTCGGTCATGGCTGATCGTTGCCCTCGGCCGAAAGCGGGCGCAACCCATTTTCCATGGTCGGTGCCATCACCCCTTCCCGCCGGGCCGCCTCACGCCGCCCTGTCACGCGGCCGGAACGAAGGGTGTCACCCCGCCCCCGGCCATGCCCTCGTCCCGGATTGGCGGGCCCGCAGGCGCCTCCGGGCCCCTACTGCCCCTTTGGCGCCTGAACCGGGGCACCGGCCACCGGCTTGGGCTTCTCACCCTTGTCGGGCGTGTTGGCCTTGGTGAACAGCTGCCAGGAAGACACCGCCAGCACCAACGCCAGCAGCGGGCGCAGCACACTGTCGCGGGCGCGGGTGGAAATCAGGCTGCCCACGATGACGCCGGGCACCGAGCCCAGCAGCAGATTGCTCAGCAGCACGCCGTTCACATCGCCAATATACCAATGCCCCGCCCCGGCGATCAGCGTGAGCGGCACGGCATGGGCGATGTCGGAACCGACAATGCGGGCGATCGGCAGGCGCGGATAGAGCATCAGCAGCGCCGTCACGCCAATGGCACCGGCCCCGACCGACGAGATGGAAACCGCCACGCCGATCACCGCGCCGAGCAGCACCGTAAGGCCCACCACCCAGCCCTGGGGCTCCAGCGGGTCACGGCTGCGGGCCAGCGCGATCAGCTTCTTCTGATAGGTCACCGTCACCGCCGTCAGCGCCAGCATCGCCGCCAGCACGATGAGAATCGTGTGCTGCGCCGATTTGCCGATATGGCCATAATAGGACAGCGCCCACAGGGTGAGCAGCGCCGCCGGGATGCTGCCCGTGGCCAGCCGCCGCACGATCTTCCAGTCCACCGTGTCGCGCCAGCCATGAATCGACGAGCCAACCGTCTTGGTGGCCGAGGCAAAGAGGAGATCGGTGCCCACGGCTGTCTGCGGGGAAACACCAAACAGCAGCACCAGAACCGGCGTCATCAGCGAGCCGCCGCCCACGCCTGTAAGGCCAACCAACAAGCCGACCAGCAAGCCCGCAATAGCGTGCAGGCCATCCATCTGGTGGATCAAATTCATCATTGCCATGCCTTTCAAGCTGCCCTCGTGGGCTCACCGAATATTCAGACCGGAAATCTTATCACACCCACACCTCCCCGTCGCCAGCCATACGGATAGCGACAGGGCGGGAGAGTCTGCCGACCTCGTTCATGCCCGGCTGTGTAGCGGCCCGCCAAGTCTATTGGCAAGATAGAGATTTTATGGGACGGACAATTTCACCCATCTTTCCGCCCATTTCGTTTTGTGACGAAGTCGCAAGATGCTAGAGGGCAAGCCCGGCGGGCATGGGGGCGACGCGGGAGTATCGATCCTGCCGGGCCCCGCTCCGCCGTCCCGAAAACCGCCACCCATACCCACACGCGAGTAGCAGGATCATCATGGCAAGGCCGATCTTCTTCGACCCCACAGGCCGCCGCAGGCGCTGGATTCGGCGCGGTATTTTCGCGAGTCTGGCGGGGCTGGTGCTGATGGCGCTGGCCTTTGCCTCCACCGTGGTGACGATCCCCTCGCCCGAGCCGCTGCCGCTGGGCTTCGAACGGCACACACCCTTGCGCCTGCGCTCACAGGTTTCGCGCCTGTCGCATACCATTACCGATCTGTTTGCCGGACCGCCCAAGGTGCGCCCCGGCTCGCGCGGCTATCACCCCATCACCGTGGGTTTCTATACCACCTGGGCGGATGAGAGCGGCCCCTCGCTGGCGCAAAACGTTGCCCTGCTCGACTGGGTGGCGCCCACCACGCTGGCGGTGGACAAGACCGGCAATCTGGTGGCGCGCGACGACAAGGTGCTGCGCCGCGTCTTGCTGAGCAGTCTGCATCGCCCACTGGTGGTGCCCACGCTGCAGAACGTGGTCGGCGATGTATTCTCCGGGCCGGCCACCATCGCCCTGCTGCGCGATCCCGCCCGGCACAAGGAGTTCATCGCCAAGCTTGATGCCTATCTCGATTCTACCGGCGATGCTGGCGTCATCTATGACTTCGAGGCCATCCCGCCCGAATTAATGGGCCAGTACCGCGCGCTGATTGCCGAGACCAACCGCGAGTTCAACAAGCGCGGGCGCTATGTCGGCGTCTCCGTGCCCATGGGCAACACCGACTGGAACATCCGCAGCTTTGCCGAAGTGGCGGACAAGGTGTTTCTCATGGCCTATGACCAGCACTGGCAGGGCGGTCCCTCCGGCCCCATTGCCGCTGACGACTGGTTTACCCAGCAGGTCTCGACCGCGATGCGCGGCATTGCGCCTGAAAAGCTGGTGGTGGCGCTCGGCTCCTATGCCTATGACTGGCACGATGGCAAAGCCGACGGTCTCACGATTGAAGAGGCCTGGCTGGCGGCGCATGATTCCCGCTCAACCCCCACCTTCCTGCGCGGTGTGGGCAACACCGCCTTCTCCTTCCTCGAAGGCACCAGCCGCCACGATGTGTGGATGGTGGATGCCGCCGCCAACTGGAACGAGATGCGCATCCTCAGCCGGCTGGGGCTGGGCAATGTCGCGCTGTGGCGCATGGGTTCGGAAGATCCCGGCTTCTGGCAGGCGGTTTCGGCCTGGCGCGATGGCACCCAGCCGCAATTCGGCAGCATCGAGGAGGCCACCAACGTCGATGTGGAGGGCCAGGGCGAGATCCTGCGCATCACCTCCACCCCCAGCCCGGGCCAGCGCGAGATCCAGATCGACAAGCGCACCGGCCTCATCACCCAGGAAACCTATAGCTCGCTGCCCACGCCCTATGTGGTGCAACGCGTCGGCGCCAAGCCCAAGATGGTGGCGCTAACCTTCGACGATGGGCCGGACAAACGCTGGACCCCGCAAATCCTCTCGATTCTGGAGGCATACCACGTTCCGGCGACTTTTTTCGTCATCGGTGAGAACGGCGTCGCCAACCGTTCCATCCTGGAACGCGAAGTGGCTGATGGTGACGAGATCGGCAACCATTCCTACACCCACCCGAACATGGCGCTGGAAACCCACACCGGCATCAATCTGGAACTGAACGCCACCCGCCGTCTGGTGGAGGCCTATACGGGCCATTCCATCCGCCTGTTTCGCGCGCCCTATTTCGGCGATGCCGAGCCGACGACCGCCGACGAACTGGGCCCGGCGCTGATCGCCCAGCAGCATGGCTATACGGTGGTCGGCCTGCACGTCGATCCCGGCGACTGGCGGGTGCCGGGCGTGCCGACCATCGTCAACGAGGCCATGGCACAGGTCGCGGCGTCCACGCCCAACCGTTCAACCAACATCATGCTGCTGCACGATGGCGGCGGCGACCGCACCCAGACCATCGCCGCCCTGCCCGCGATCATCTCCGGGCTGCAACGGGCGGGCTACCAGATCGTGCCGGTCTCGGCGCTGGCCGGTCTGCGGCACGATCAGGTAATGCCGGTGCTTTCGGGCGTCGATCTGGCCGAGGTGCGCGCCGATGTCTGGGCTTTCACCGCCATCGGCTTTTCGGTGCTGGCGCTGAACTGGACCTTCTTCTTCGCCATCGCGATGGGGGTGCTGCGCTCGGTGACGCTGGCGGCTCTGGCGCTGCTGCCCGGAAGGGCCCGGCCGCCCATGCCGGATGCCACCTATCGCCCGCGCGTGACGGTGATCATCCCCTGCTTCAACGAGGAAAAGGTCATCGAGAGCTCGGTGAAACGCATCCTCGAAAGCACCTACCCCTACCTCGACGTTATCGTCGCCGATGATGGCTCGAAGGACGCGACCAGCGCGATTGTGGCTGCCGCCTATGGCACCAATCCGCGCGTCAAGCTGATGACCATGGTCAACGGCGGCAAGGCCAAGGCGCTGAACCGCGCTCTGGCACAGGCCACGGGCGAGATTATCGTCGCGCTGGACGCCGACACCCAGTTCGAACGCGAAACCATCCTGCGCCTCGTGCGCTGGTTCACCGACGATCGCATCGGCGCGGTGGCCGGCAATGCCAAGGTCGGCAACAAGGTCAACCTCGTTACCAAAAGGCAGGCGGTGGAATATACCACCGCCCAGAATATCGAACGCCGCGCCCTCACCCGCTTTGATGCCATCATGGTGGTGCCGGGCGCCGTCGGCGCATGGCGGCGCGAGGCGCTGGAGGATGTCGGCG
>CAIWFP010000096.1 GCA_903911985.1 uncultured Sphingomonadales bacterium | reverse complement strand
CGGCCTTTTCGCGCTGCTTGATCAGAGCCGGGTCGTTCCCCTCGGCCAGGCGATCTTTCGCAGCGTCGCGGGCTTTGCGGGCGGCAGGCAGATCGATCGCGGGATAGGCCCCCAGCGACAGTTTCTTTTCCTTGCCACCAATTCGATATTTCAGCCGCCACAGCTTGCCCCCGGTCGGGGTGACTTGCAGGTAAAGGCCCCCAGAATCGCCCATTTTATAGGGGGCTTCGCGGGGCTTTGCGCTCTTGATCGCCAGATCGGTCAGCATATCGGGCCTCCCACACCCCCAGCCGTTGGGGGCCTCTGCGCAAGCCGCCAATCCGAAGGCCCCCGAGAAAGCCCCCCTTTGGTTGCGAAGGCCCCCGATTGTCAGCGGTCGCCAGCGGCTGGCGTTGGGTAGGAATATGGCGGTTTTCTGGGGTTTGTCCAGTCGCCAGCGAACGTCAGCGAAAGGAAAATTGGAGGCCCGACCCGGAATCGAACCGGGGTGCGCGGATTTGCAGTCCGCTACGTCACCACTCCGCCATCGGGCCATCCTGGCAGCTTGCGCTGAGAGACGGCCACCTAAACGAGGCGGCGCGCCGACGCAATGGCTTTCGCAACACCGGCCAAGCAAGTGACGGCGGTCGTCCAGTGCCGGACATCGTGGCAAAAGGCCTGCGCCCACCCCCTTGCCAATCATCCGGTCTGCCAGCATCTTGTGCGCTTGGGCCTGCCCGGTTTCCCTGCCGGGGCGCCGGCTGCGGGCACCGCAACAGGACCCGCCCGATGAGAATTCCCCCCACCCCCCCTGCCCTGCGGGTTTTCCCAATCGCCGAACCCGGCATGCCGGTGTGCCGCCACCATGGCACAGTGCTGGCGAAAGGCGCCCTGACCTTCCCCCGCCGATTCGGAGCGCGCTGGTGATTCTGGGCTGTGTTCTGGCTGGCGGGCAGTCCACCCGCTTTGGCAGCGACAAGGCGCTGGCACCCATGGGCGAGTCGACGCTGCTGGCGGGGGCCGTGGCGCAACTGGCCGTATGGTGCGAAACCGTGGTGGTGGCTGGCCGCGCGACCGCGCCTACCCTAACCCTGCCCGATTGGCCCCGTGCGGGCATGGGGCCCCTGGGGGGCATCGCCGCCGCGCTGCGCCATGCCGAAGCGCGGGGCTTTGCGGCGGTGCTGACCATCGGGGTGGATAGTCTCGATCTGCCGGAGGATTTGCCCGCACTGCTGAGCCCGGCCCCCGCCTTTCTGAAGGAGCAGCCTGTCATCGGCTTGTGGACCCACCCCCGTCTGGGGGCAGGAGGTGCCGCAAGGATGGTGGAGGCGATACTGGAGGGCACTGGCCGCCATTCGATGCGCGCCTTCGCCGAAACGCTTGGTGCGCGTGCCGTCCAGCTCGATACCGGGCCCGCCAATATCAACACACCTGCCGATCTGGCCCGGTGGAGCAAGCGGCATCCGGAAGGCTAGGGCGCGCAAGAGCCCAAATCAGACCGGTTGCGCAACGCGGGTTGCACCGTGGCCAAGGTGGTCGGTTAGTCGCCGTCCGGCCCGCCGCCCCGATCGCCGCCCGGACCGACGCTCTGCCCCCCTCTCGGCAGCGGCAAGGGGTGCAGCGACGAAATAGCCCCCCGATGGCCCGGTTAGCACGATATCAGCGAGGCCGGCATGCTCCAGCTTGCTCCGCAGCCGGCTGGCATGCACCGCGATGGAATTGGTCTCGGGCACGTGTTTGAGATGCCAGACATCGCGCAGCAGGACAGCCTTGTCCACCTGCTCGCCCGGCGTCTCCAGCAGGCGCCACAGGAGCGCGAATTCGCGGGGATGCAGGCCCAGCGGCTTGTCATCGACAAAGCCGTCACGGTCCAGAAGATCCAGCCGGAGCGGGCCATGGCCGCGATAGCGCGGCAGCACCTCGCCCAGCCCGAGGATCCGCGTGGCACGCGCGTCTATCTCGGCCAGCGTGGCCTGTGTGCCCAGAACATCGCCCACGCCCATCGCCAGCAGGCGCGCCCGCTCGACCGGATCGTTCACCCCCAGCACCATGGCCATGCGGCGGCGAGGCCTGTGCGCGCCGGTCTCCAGCCAGCGCATGATGGTCCGGTGGCCGGCATCGATAAGGAGCAGACATTGCCCGAAAGGGTCGCCCACCTCACTCGGTCCCGTCATTGCCAGAGCGCGCATCTGCCAGCCGCGTCTGCGCAAATCCGCCGACGCGGGAACAGTGCCCAACCCTAGCCAACGGAAACTTCGCATACCCCTCCTCCGCCCCCCTGATGGGGTGACTAAAGGATCAGATAATCGAGCTAAAACATGATGCTGGCGTAACCATTGAGGGTTAGCCGAAGTTACCGGATTTAGTTGCGGCGCAACTTAACCATCGCCCCGGCAAGCGGGTGACACATCAACCGGGCGGGATGAGCCGCTCCGCTCACCCCGCCCGGTCAAAGTCAGCCGTGCCTTTAACCGCAGTTCGTCGTGGCGGCGTTGACGCCCATGCTGGCGAGGTAACGCTTGATGTTGCGGGCGGCCTGCCGCAGCCGCTGCTCGTTTTCCACCATGGCGATGCGGACAAAACCCTCGCCCTCCTCGCCATAGCCAACGCCCGGCGCCACGGCGACCTCGGCATGGGTGAGCAATTGCTTGGAAAACTCCAGCGAACCCATGTCCTTGAGCGCCGGGGGCAGCGGCGCCCAGGCAAACATGCTGGCCTTGGGGCTGGGAATTTCCCAACCGGCGCGGCCAAAGGCTTCGACCATCACATCGCGGCGCTTCTGATAAAGCTCGCGGTTCTTCTCGACGATATCCTGCGGACCATTCAGCGCGGCGCAGGCGGCCGCCTGTATGGGGGTGAAGGCGCCATAGTCGAGATAGGACTTCACCCGGGTCAGCGCGGCGATCAGCCGCTTGTTGCCCACGGCAAAACCCACGCGCCAGCCAGCCATGGAGAAGGTCTTGCTCATCGAGGTGAACTCCACCGCGACATCCTTGGCGCCCGGCACCTGCAGAATGGATGGCGTGGGGTTCCCATCGTAGTAAAGCTCGGAATAGGCCAGATCCGACAGGACCCAGACCTTGTTTTCCTTCGCCCAGGCCACCAGCCGCTCGTAAAAGGCCAGATCCACCGTCTCGGCGGTGGGGTTGCTGGGGTAATTCACGATGAGGATGGAGGGGCGCGGCACGGTGAAGGCCATCGCCCGGTCGAGTGATTCCCAATAACGCTCGTCAGGCGTCGTCGGCACGGCACGGATGGTGGCACCGGCGATGATGAAGCCGAAAGTGTGGATGGGATAGGAAGGGTTGGGCGCCAACACCACATCGCCCGGCGCGGTCATCGCCGTTGCCATGCTGGCCAGACCCTCCTTCGAGCCCATGGTCATCACCACTTCGGTCTCGGGGTCGACATCGACGCCAAAGCGGCGGGCGTAATAATTGGCCTGTGCCTTGCGCAGGCCGGGAATGCCCTTGGAGGCCGAATAGCCATGCGCGTCGGGCTTGTGCGCCACCTCGCACAGCTTGTCGATCACATGCTGGGGAGGCGGCAGATCGGGATTGCCCATGCCCAGATCGATGATGTCCCTGCCGGCGGCGCGGGCCGCTGCCCGCATGCCGTTGACTTCGGCGATGACATAGGGCGGCAGGCGCTTGATGCGGTAGAACTCGTCTTCCATGAGTTTGGGCTTTTTTCCAAGATTGATGCGGCAGGATCGCCGCCAACCTGTCTCTAGGCGCCATTTCAGTTTGTGGCAAATAGGGCTTGGCGCGGCGCGCAGGGAGTGCATAGATAGCCATCGGGCGGGTGCGCCACATTGGCGCTCGACCCAAAGATTGGGAGTAGCGACGTGGGCAACAACAACAGCGCGGGAAATGACACCTCGTCCAATGGCCAAAGCGGCGATTTCCTCAACATCTTTACCGAGATGATGAAACTGCCCACACAAATCGCGCAAACGGCCATGGGCCAGATGCTGCCCGAGCAACTGACCGCGGCGGTGGCACCGGCGATCAACAGCCCCGAAGACGCCGCCCATTGGGCCAGCGTGGCCGCCCGGCTGCAGGCGATGTGGATGGAGCTGCAAAGCGAGCAGGCGCTGAAGGCCAGCATACCCGCGAACCCGGCCCAGTGGCTGGGCGAGCTGGAGGGATTTTACCAACGCCTGCCCCATGCCAAGCCCGAGGCCATGCAAAAGCTGTGGGAAGATGGCGCGGGGCTTTGGCAAAGCCTGCTGAGTCAGGCTGGCTCGGTCATGGCCGGTGGCGATGCCGCCGCCCAATCCCAGCTGCGCAAAGACAAGCGCTTCGCCGACCCGAAATGGCAGGAGCAGCCCTATTTCGCCCTTGTCCACCAAACCTATCTGATGCTGGCCGAGCGCATCATCGCGCTGGCGGATTCGGTGGAAGGCATCGATTCCACCAAGCGTGATCAGCTGCGCTTTGCCACCCGCACGCTGGTGGATGCCTTCAGCCCCGACCATTTCCCCACCACCAACCCGCTGGTTATCGAACGCGCCATTGAAACCCGCGGCGAGAGCCTGGTTTCCGGCATGGAGCATCTGATCGCCGACATCCGGCGCGGTCAGCTCACCCATTCCGACCCGGAAGCTTTCCGCGTCGGCGAAAACATCGCTGTCACGCCGGGCAAGGTGATCCACGAAACGCCGCTGTTCCAGCTCATCCAGTACACCCCGACCACGGAAAAGGTGCTGGCCACCCCGCTGCTGATCTTCCCGCCGTGGATCAACCGCTTCTACATCCTCGACCTCGTCGCCAAGAAAAGCTTTGTGCGCTGGGCGGTGGAACAGGGGGTCACTGTGTTCATGGTCAGCTGGAAATCGGCCGATGCCAGCATGGCCGATGTGGTGTGGGACGATTACATCGCCTCCCAGATCGAGGCGATCGACGTGGTGCGCGAGCGGCTGAAGGTGCCGGCGGTGCATGCCATCGGCTATTGCGTGGCGGGCACCACCCTTGCCGCTACCCTGGCTATTCTGGCCCGCCGGGGCGAGGCCGACAAGGTAGCCAGCGCCACCTTCTTCACCGCGCAGGTCGATTTCGAGAAGGCTGGCGATCTCCTCAACTTCATCGACGACCAGCAACTCTCGGTGATGCCCGCGCTGGCGCCGGAAGGCTATGTCGATGGGCGGGTCATGGCCGCTACCTTCAACATGCTGCGGGGCAACGATCTCATCTGGTCCTATGTGGTGAAGAACTATCTGCTGGGCGAGGGCTATCAGCCCTTCGATCTGCTCCACTGGAACGGCGACGTCACCAATCTTCCCGCCAAATGGCACAGCGAATATCTGCGCGGCCTCTATCGCGACAACCGGCTGGTGGAGCCGGATTCGCTCTCGGCGCTGGGCACGCCGATCGATCTGACCCGCATTGTCACCCCCTGCTTCATTCAGGCCGGGCGCGAGGACCACATCGCTCCGGCCGAAAGCGTGTGGCGCCTGACCCGCCATCTGCGCGAGGCACCGTGGACCTTCCTGCTGGCGGGGTCTGGCCATATCGCCGGAGTGGTCAATCCGCCGACGGCCAACAAATACCAGCATTGGATCAACCCGGGCCCGGCCGCCTCGCTGGAGGAATTCGTCGCGGGCGCGGTGGAACATCCGGGCAGCTGGTGGCCCTATTGGGTTGAGTGGCTGCGCGGACAGGACGGCACCCAGGTGGCCGCGAAGGGCAAGCGCGTGCCTGGCGGGAAGGGTGATTCGGTGATCGAGGACGCGCCGGGGCGCTATGTCAAAACCCGATGAGGTTTGACGGTCGGGTTTAAATCGCTGGTTTTTTATCCGTTTTTGCGACCCCCGGCCCCTTTTGCTGCACTGCAACATAACGCTTGACGCACTGCGCAATTTCGCTATTGTGCAGTGCAGCAACGCGTTATTGTGTGCGTAAGGCAGGATCAAAGCACGATGTCGGTAAAGAACAAAAACTCGGCAACCAAGCCAGCGGGCAGCGCCAAGCGCGCGCCCCGCGCCGCAACCCCGGCTCCCGTGGTTGCCGAGGCAGTCGCCGCCCCTGCGGCCGAGCCTGTCGTTGAAGTCGCGGCGGTTGAACCCGCTCCGGCCCCCGCGCCCGAGATCGAGGCGCCACTGGCAGAAACCGTGGCCGAAACCGTGGCCGCCCCTGCCCCTATCGAAATTACCCCTACGACTACCCCATCTCCCGCACCCCGGAAGGAAAAACTCATGACCACCATCCCCAGCTTCGATTTCTCCGTGTTCCAGACCGCTTTCTCGGACATTCAGGCCAAGACCAAGGCTGCCCTCGAGAAGAGCTCCACCGCGTTTGGCGACTACAACGCCATCGCCAAGGGCAATGTTGAAGCCCTGGTGGAAGCCGGCAAGATCCTCACCGCCGGTCTGCAGGAACTGGGCACCGGCGCCGTTGCCGAGAGCCGCAGCGCCTTCGAAACCCTCACCGCCGAAGTGAAGGAACTGGCCGCGACCAAGTCGCCCACCGAATT
>CAIWFP010000095.1 GCA_903911985.1 uncultured Sphingomonadales bacterium | reverse complement strand
TGCTCGATGAATATCCGGCGCTCGCTGAGGGCGACGGTTTCCCGATCATCGCCCGCAACATGGCAATGTTCCGCGGCTACGGCATCAAGCTCTGGTCGGTGTGGCAGGATTTGAGTCAGGCGGAACGTATCTACGGCCAGCATTGGGAAAGCTTCGCCGCCAATGCCGGCGTGCTGCAATCCTTTCAACCGCAGGACCTTAAAACCGCCGCCTATCTCTCCGAACGCAGCGGCCTTGCCGCGCGCGATCATACCAACTGGAGCTGGAGCGGACGCGCGCCTTCGTTCTCAGGCAATCAACAGGCCATGCCCTTACTGCTACCGCAGGCGGTGCGTGCTCTTGGCGTGGGCGAGACGCTGATCTTCTCGCATGTCGCCAACGGGCCGGTGCGGGCCTTTCTCCCCTTCCCTAAATACCTTGCCAATTCGGACGACACCGCTTCGCAGGAATCTGACGCTCAGGCGGGCGATCAGCCGGAAGCCGCGACGCACGGCTGACAGCCTGCCGCCCATGCGGCACAGGCCGAATTACCGCCCCTTGCCCCCACTTTTGCCGGTTGGCCGGCCGGTCACTTTTCCGCCCCCGCTGTCGGACTCTTTACCGGACGTCGCCGTGCCGCCGCGCGCCTGCTGATAGGCAGCCGTTGCGGCAGCCGCGCGGGCCTCCTTGGTCTGCGGCGTGGTTTCGGTCGTCTGATTGTTGGCTTGAGTCTGGTGATAGGCGGGCTTGGTTGGTTCTTCTGGCGCGGCGCTGCCAGCCGCTGCGCGATAGCGGTCACGAACAGACTGCTTCTGGGCTTCGGGTGACTGCTTGGCTTTTTCCTGTTCCTGCTGCTCCCGCCGTTCCTGTTCGACCTGGCGCTGGCTGCGTTCGTCCCGCAACTCCTTGGCGCGCGCCTGGTGTGCCTCCGCCTGCTCACGGTCGCGCTTCGAAATCGGGTTGTCTTCGCGCCCAACAAGGATGGCGCTGTTTCCGGCAAGACGTTCGCTCACCATGGCATGATAATCTTGCTCCTCGATCCGCCGGCGCAAATCGATCAACGCGCGCTTCTCTGGGTCCTTCTCGGCGGCAGCATCCTTGCGCAGCGCTTCCTGTTCCTTCTTGAAGGCGGCACCTTCTGCCAAGGCCGCATTGGCAAGCGTTTGATAGACATTCGCGCCGCCCGCCTGCCCAAGCGCAACACTGTAGCGCGTCGCCGCATCTGACATGTCGCCGGCGCGAATATCTTTGTCTCGGGTCTCCTGCTCCCGCCTTTCCTTCTCTCTCTTCTGCGCCTCCGCGATCTCGGCCTCGCGCTGCTTGCGATAAGTTTCGAACTTGGCCGCCTGCGCCTCTATCTGGCGCAGCTGCTCCTGTTCGCGCTCCTGTTTCTCGCGGAGGTCGCCTTCGCTCGGTTCCTGCATGCTGCCCCGCTTCGCGGCATAAGCCGCATGTTCCTGATTCTCGGTATCCAGATTTACCTGCGCCGATTTCACGCTGTCGCGTGCCGGGTGATATTCGCCCACCTGCGCCCGCGCTTCCTCCACGGTCGGCAACACATGCGCAAAATCATCGCCGATACGGGCACGAACATCGGCAGCGCGGTCACCGCAGATACGCTTGCCGAGCGCGTGCAGACCGCCTTCGTAATCCACGACCACAAAATCGC
>CAIWFP010000094.1 GCA_903911985.1 uncultured Sphingomonadales bacterium | reverse complement strand
GCGTGTCATAGCGCGCCAGCCAGGCGATCCGTTCCGAACGTTCGCGCTCGGCGGTAACATCGGCGCCAACCCCGCGAAAACCCAGATAGGCCCCATCGGCATCATAGCGCGGGCAGCCGTACATCTCCCACCACCGCTCCTCGCCCCGGATCGACACGCACACCACAAAGTTGGTAAAACTGTCACGGGTGGCCAGCTTTTCAGCCAGGGCGCGCAGCGATGAATGGGGCGTCTGCCCCGACACGCCGCCAGCCAGCAGGGCGATCAGGCGCTGGCCGGCAACCTCTTCGGCATCGAGATCCAGCGCATCGACAAAACGCTCGCTGGGCACGCAAACGCATTGGCGGGCGTCGGTTTCCCACAGCCAGTTGGCCTCGCCCTCCTCATATTCGCGCAGCAGCAGGCTCACCAGTTCATTGTGCTCGATGGTCCCGGCAGCGGCGATCCGCGAGATCAGATAGTTTCGCGAGGCCTCGATCGCCCCGCCAATGGTGATCAGGCTGAACAGGGCGGACACATCGGCCATGACATATTCGCGGCTCCACCAGAACGATACCATGGCGGCCGCGCCGACCATCGCGGTGAAAATGGCGGTTCCCAAAGGCACCGCCGGAATCACCACCGCCGATGCGGTCATCAAAAGGGCGAGGATGGTCCAGATCTCGATGCGCGCCTGCGACAGGCCCGGGTGGGCAAAGGCGATCATCGGCAGGGCCCAGACGCAGGCGTTAACCACCGTGGCAAACAGATGGAAGAATACCGGCTGCCGGGCCGGCATGCGGCGCCCCAGATGGCGGAAGGCCTTGGCGGCGCGCAGCACCAGATGCAGCGACCCCGCCAGCGCCAGCAACCACAGGCTCATCCGCGTGGAGCCGACAATCGGGTTGAACAGCCACACCACCGCCAATCCGGCGATGCACTGGATAATGAAATGGGTCCGCGCCACCTGCGCCAGCCGGCCATATTGCAGCACGCGCATGGGCGACCAATCCACCCGTCCACGCCCGCGCAGGCCCAGCACCGCCAGCGGTGGCAACTCCGAATGGGTCGGAAGCGAAGAGGGACGGGCAAACATTACCCGTCCCTATTAGCCTGCAATGATTAGCAGGCGGTAAAGCCCTGCCCGGCAAAACCCTGCCGGAACAAGGTTTATTCGACGGTCACACTCTTGGCCAGATTGCGCGGCTGATCGACATCCGTACCCTTAACGCAGGCCACGTGATAGGCCAGCAATTGCACCGGCACGGCATAGACCAGCGGCGCGATCAGCGGGTGGACCTTGGGCATCTCGATGGTGGCAAGACAGCCCTCGCCCGCCTCGGCCAGCCCCTCGGCATCGGAGATCAGCACGATCTTGCCGCCGCGCGCCCGCACCTCCTGCATATTGCTCACCGTCTTTTCAAACAGCGGGCCAGAGGGGGCCAGCACGATCACCGGCACCTGTTCGTCGATGAGGGCGATAGGCCCGTGCTTCATCTCGCCGCTGGCATAGCCCTCGGCATGGATATAGCTGATTTCCTTGAGTTTCAGCGCGCCTTCCAGCGCCAGCGGATAATCCTGCCCGCGCCCCAGATAGAGCACATCGCGCGCCGGGGCGATAAGATGGGCCATGGCCGCGATCTCGTCATCATGATCCAGCGCCGCGTTCAGCGCGGCCGGCGTGTTAACCAGTTCGGAGACGACATGGCGCTCCTCCTCGCGGCTCATGCGCCCGCGCTTCACCGCCAGATGCGCCGCCAGCGCCGCCAGCACGGCCAGCTGACAGGTGAAGGCCTTGGTGGAAGCCACGCCGATCTCCGGCCCGGCATGGGTGGGCAACAACAGGTCGGCCTCGCGCGCCATGGAGGAGGTCGGCACATTCACCACCACCGCGATGGTCTGCCCATTGGCCTTGCAATGGCGCAGCGCCGCCAGCGTATCCGCCGTCTCGCCACTCTGGCTGATGAAGATGGCAAGGCCGCCCGGCTCCAGCACAGGGTCGCGATAGCGGAATTCGGAAGCCACATCGATGTCCACCGGCAGGCGGGCGAATGTCTCGAACCAGTATTTGGCCACCATGCCCGCGTAATAGGAGGTGCCACAGGCAACGATGGTCACGCGCTTGATGGTCGAAAGGTCGAAATCGATCTGCGGCAGGGCCACACTGTCGTCCACCTGCCGGATATAGCTGCGCAGGGTCTGCGCCACCACGGTCGGCTGCTCGAAGATCTCCTTCTGCATGAAGTGGCGGAATTCGCCCTTCTCGATCGCCGCGGAGGTCGCGCCGGAGGCCACGATGGGCCGCGTGACGGGCATGTTCTGCGCATCGATGATCTTCGCGCCCTCGCGGGTGATGACCACCCAGTCGCCCTCTTCGAGGT
>CAIWFP010000093.1 GCA_903911985.1 uncultured Sphingomonadales bacterium | reverse complement strand
TTGATGTCCGCCTTTGTGCAGGTGGCTCACGATCCCGAGCGGCTGGAGCGGGCCTATCTGCGCAGCGTCGCCACGCTGGTGACGGTGGGCATGCCGCTGATGCTGGGCATCGGTCTGCTGGCGACGCCGCTCATCAGACTGGCGCTTGGCGAACGCTGGCTGGGCGCGGCACCGCTGGTGATGTGGCTGGCGCTGGGCAATATCGCTCCGCTGTTTATCGCTCCCTTCGCTCCGCTGGCCATGGCCCTGGGGCGGACCGATCGCCTGTTTCGCCGCAATTTTGCCGAATGCATGATCCGCCTGCCGCTGATCATGCTGGGGGCGTGGGCGTGGGGCGCGGCGGGGGTGGCGGGCGCCGTGGCGCTGGTGGCGGTGATCATCGCGCTGAACATCATGGCGCTGGTCGGGCGGATGATCGGGGTCGGTTTAGCGCGGCAACTGGCGGCGGCCTGGCGGGCGATGCTGGCGGGTGCGGTGTTAACCGGGGTGCTGCTGGCGTTGCGGCCCATTACTGATGGGCAGGCGGGGCTTGGCTTGCTGGCCGCGCTGGCGCTGTGTGCTGGCGGGGGTGGGGTGGCCTATATCGCCGGGCTTCTGGGAGCATGGCACTTGGCCGGGCGACCGGAGGGCGTTGAGGCGACGCTGGCGCGGATGGTGGTGCGCATGGCGCCAAGGCTGGCCCGCCGCGCGGGCGCGCGGGGCTGATGTCGCGGCCCCGGCAGGCAGGTTTAGGTCCGAGGGCCTCCACAAGTTGGCGCCGGGGCCGCGACAGCGCCGCGTATATCAGCTCTTGTCCTGGCATCCAGGAATGAACGCCGGATTGCAACGGACGCCGACTCGGCGCGGCAACCTGCGGGTGGCGATGAACACCCTCAACCGGCCGAAAGCTGGTAGCGTGCGACGATGAGCCAACCCATGGCGCTGGTTCGCCTCAACCCCCCAGCGCATCCCACATGGCGCGAATGTCGGCCGGGTGGGCAAGGTCTGTCCCGGGGCTGAGCACCGCCGCCGTGCCCGCCGCCATGCCCCAACGGAAGGCCTCCGCCGCGTCGCTTCCCCCTGAATCCTGCTGGCGCATGAAGCCGTGAACCATGCCCGCCACGAAGCAATCGCCCGCCCCGGTGGCGCTTTTCACTGTCACCTCCAGAGCGGGGCGAATCAGCACCCCGCCAGCATGGGCCAGCACCGCGCCCTCGTGCCCCATGCTCACCGCGATGTTTTGCGCCTTGCCCGCCCGCACCAGTTCGAGCGCGGCGCGGCCCACGGCTTCGGGCCCTTCCAGCTTGCGGCCCACCAGCGCCTCGAATTCGCCCTGACTGGGCTTGGCGAGGAACAACCCGCCCGCCTCAATCGCCGCCGCCAGTGCCGGGCCGGATGTATCCACCACCAGCCGCATGTCGCGCCCGGCCAGCGCGGCGGTCAGCCGGGCATAGAAATCCACCGGCACGCCGCGCGGCAGCGAACCCGAGGCCACCAGCCAGCCATGATCGAGGCTGGCGCAGTGGTCGAAAGCGGCGCGCCATTCGGC
>CAIWFP010000092.1 GCA_903911985.1 uncultured Sphingomonadales bacterium | reverse complement strand
TGTGCTGATCGGCCTTGGCGCCTCGGCGATTTCCAGCTTTCCCGAACTTCTCATCCAGAACGAGAAGAACGCCGGGCGATATGGCATGATGCTGTCGCAGGAGCGCCTGCCGGTTTCGGTGGGCGTGGCCCGCTCCGCCGCCGACAGGGCGACCGGGGACATCATCAATGCGCTGCTGTGTCAGGGCGCGGCGATTATTCCCCCCGAGCAGGCCGTGCTGGTTGGCGAGGGGCTGAGGCCTTTCCTCGCGCGCGGGCTGGCCGAGATAGATGGCGGGCGGCTAACGATCCTGCCGGCGGGCCTGCCCTATGCCCGCACCATCGCGGCCCTGTTCGATCCCTATCGCCAGCATAGCGACCGCCGCTTCAGCTCTGCGGTCTGACGAACGCCGCTCATTGACGAGTGTCGCGTCCCGCCACGGCGGGCCGGAAAAGCGCGGATGTGGCGAACAGGCCCCGCAAAACCCCAGACGCAAAAAAACGAGCGGCACTCACAAGGAGGGCCGCTCGAGGTCGGGAGAATCTGCGGCAGCGCTTCCGGAGCAGCAACTTCATCGCTGGGCGACGACTGCTGCTCCGGGAGGCCTTAGGCGGATAGCGGGGGGGAGGTGCCATCCGTCTTGCCCGACACCCGTTTAGGCCGGCGGCGGCCAGCGCACTTTGACCACCGTCAAATTCCCCCGGAATTCGCCAGTTTTTGCAAATTGTATAAATGCCGCCTGCCCCTTGCGAGAGCATTTTCCAATCAGGTGGAATCACCTGATACCAAGGTTCGATGAGCTTGACTCATCGAACCTTGGTTAAGCCCGTGTGGCGCCTGAACATTTTCAAGGCGTGATGCGTTAGCATCTTAGCGCCTTGGTATGATGCCTTGCGAAAATGCGACTAACCAATACCTTGGATCGCTCGATCGGATTCAATCAGATCGGGATGCGCTCTAGCGCGCGGGCGCGTTCCGCCCCGGCAGCCCGGCCAGCAGCGCGGGGCTGAGGATTTGTGGCAGCTGCTCCGCCCCGCCGCCCGCCGGATACCACACATAGAGCGGCACCCCGCCCGCGCCCATCGTCGCCAGATAGCGGGTGATGGCCGGATCGCGCCGCGTCCAGTCGCCCTTCAGCACCACCACCCCTGCCTGCGCGAAGGCGGCGCGGGTGGAGGGCCGGTCGATGGCGACCTCCTCGTTGACCTTGCAGGTCAGGCACCAGTCGGCGGTGAAATAGGCGAAAACGGGGTGGCCCTCGGCCCGCGCCGCATCCAGCGCCGATTGGCTAAAGGGCCGCGAGGGCAGGGCTTCCGCACTGTCAGCCGCAGGGGCCACAGCGGGGTGATAGAGGCGCGGCAGGGCAAGGCCCGCCACCAACGCCAAGGCCAGCGCCAAACCAGCCACGCGCCGCGCCACGGATTTTCCGCCGCGCTGCCCCGCGCCCACCCAGGCCAGCGCCGCCACCAGCGCCAGCGCGAGGGCGGCGGCCCCTGCGGCAAAGCTCTCGCCCCCAAGGCGCCCGGCCAGCCAGACCAGCGCAAGGCCCGTCAGCCCGAGCGGCAGGGCCATGGCCTTGCGAAACCACACCATCCATGCGCCCGGCCGGGGCAACAGGCGGCGCAGGGGCGGCACGCAGGCAATGCCCAGAAACGGCAGCGCCAGCCCCAGCCCCAGCGCGGCAAACAGCGCGAGCCCCTCGCCCGTGGGCAGCAGCAGCGCCGCACCCATTGCGCTGGCCATGAAGGGCCCGGTGCAGGGCGTGGCGACAAAGGCCGCCAGCAGGCCTGTGGCAAAGGCGCCACTTCGCCCACCGGCCCCGCCACCGGCCCCGCCGCCCTGCACGAAGCCCGGCACGGCCAGTTCGAACAATCCCGCAAGGTTGGCGGCAAGGGTGAAGGCCAGCAGCAGCAGCGCCACCACCACCCCCGGCTCCTGCAGCTGAAACGCCCAGCCAAGCTGATGCCCCCCCGCGCGCAGGGCCAGCAACAGGGCGCCAAGCCCCGTGCAGGCGAGGATGACCCCGGCGCTATAGGCCAGACCCTCGGCACGCGCCTCGGCCCCGCTTTCCCCCGCCCGGGCAAGGCTGAGCGCCTTCAGGCTCAGGATGGGAAACACGCAGGGCATGACATTGAGCAGCAACCCGCCCGCCAGCGCCGCCAGCAGCAGCAGCGGCAGCGAGGCCGGCTTTGGCGCGGGCCCATCCAGCGGCAGGCCGCCCGTGGGCACCGGCCCGGGCGTGGCGGAAAGCTCCAGCCCGTCGCCCGCGCCATTCAACCGCAGCACCGCCGCAATACGGGCAGGCGAGACCGGGCGGGCCGGCGCGAATTTCGCCCGCGCGAGGCGCACCACCAGCGTGTCGCCCACCCGGGCGAAGCCTTGCGGCGCGGCCGGGTCCACCACCGCGTCATCGGCCACGAACAGATGCGGCTCCGACAAGGCAACGCGTGCGGGCAGGGGGATCGCCAAACTCAGCCCCTGTGCGGTGATGGCGAAATGGGCCGGTGCGCCCAGCGGCGCGGGCAGGGCGCCGCGCCAGCGGTCGAAGCTCGGTTCCGCCGTCGCGGTAACGCCCGTCGGGACCATGGCACGCAGTTCCGCCTGTTCCGGTACACAGACCGAGGCGCTGCAGGCCAGCCATTGCGCGCTGACCGAAACCGGCAGGGTGGAGCCCGCGCCCGCTGGCAATTGCATATCCACCAGCACGGCATAATCCTGCTCGAAGACATGGTTCATCAGCCCGGCGATCAGCAGCGTCTGCGGCACGGGATAGCGCGGGGGCCCGACCGTGGCGCCCTTTGGCAGATGCCATGTCAGCCGCATGGCAAAGCCCGCGTCACCCGGTTGCAGCCAATAGCCATGCCAGCCGGGCGCGGGCGTCATGTGCAGCGCGAGCGTGGCGGGGCCGCCCTTCATGCCCGGCGCCTGCGCCACCAGCTCCGCCGCGATATGCGCGGGTTGTGCGTTCAGGGTTTGCGCCCGGGCCATGCCCCCCGCGAAACCCAAACCAGCCAGTAACGCCCCGGCCAAAATCAGACGGCAGACGGCCCTTTGCCACAATACCGCAACCTGCCTGCCATAAGCCTGCCACTTGGCGGTCACCGGGCCAATGCTGGGCATAATGGTCTTCTCCGAGGGCAATCTGCGCGGGGGGCGATCAAGCGGGGCTTGCGCCCTGTGCCGGGGCCTGTCGATAAGGGGGCATAAGGCCCATGTCGCGTCAGGCTGTGCCGTCAATCCGGCCCATTTGCAAGGAAGCTGTCTGTGTCGAACCATTCCAGCCCACAAGGCTCCAGCCTGTGCCGCCTCAATTTCCGGCGTGGCCTGACACGCGCGCTGGGCGCCATGGCGATGGCCTGCGCCGTGCCCGCCGCCGCCGATGTGCCCGCGTCGGCGCCTGCTCCGCAAACTGCTCCGGCCGATGCCCCCAAATTGCTCGTGGCCATCGCGGTTGATCAGTTCTCGGCGGATCTGTTCTCGCAATATCGCCAGCACTATACCGACGGGCTGGCGCGGCTGCTCACCGGCGCGGTATTCCCCTCGGCCTATCAAGCCCACGCGGCGACAGAGACCTGCCCGGGCCATTCCACCCTGCTGACCGGCGTTCACCCCGCGCGCAACGGCATCGTGGCCAACAATTGGTACGATCTGACGCAGAGCCGCGACGACAAGCGGGTCTATTGCGCCGAGGATGAGCGCGACCCGAACTCGACCTCGAAATATCCCGTGGTCTCGGCCGGGCATCTGAAGGTGCCGACGCTGGGCGAACGGATGAAGGCGCGCTGGCCGCAAAGCCGCAATGTCGCCGTTTCCGCCAAGGATCGCGCGGTGATGATGATGGGCGGGCATAGCATCGACGAGGCCTATTGGTGGCAGGCGCGCGGCTTTTCCACGCTCGGCGGCCGTTCGCTGGCGGATGCCGCGCTGGAGGAGAACACGCAAATTCTCGCCAGTCTGCGCAGCGGCGGGCCGGCCTTCACCGCTCCCGCATGGTGCGCCCCCCGCACCCGGGCGGTGGATACGGGGCCCTTGAGCCGGGAACAGGCCGCCACAGGCCCGGTGACCATCGGCACCGGGCGTTTCCCGCTCGATGCCGCCTATGGCGAGGAGGCGGCGGGCGATGCCTTCCGCGTTTCGCCCCGGGTGGATGCGGCCACGCTGGATCTGGCGACAAGGCTGGTCGAGGCGATGAAGCTGGGCAAGGGCAGCGCGCCCGACATGCTCTCGGTCAGCCTTTCTGCCACCGACTATATCGGCCACGCCTATGGCACCGAGGGGCTGGAAATGTGCATCCAGATGCGCGAGCTGGACCGGTCGCTGGGCAAATTCTTCGCCCGGCTCGATGCGCTGGGGATCGATTACGCCGTGGTGCTGACCGCCGACCATGGCGGGCTGGATGCGCCGGAACGGCTGGACCAGCAGGCTCTGCCCTCGGCCACCAGAGCCGACAAGGGGCTGACAGCAGGGGCGCTGTCGAAAGCTGTGGCCGCCACCATCGGCTATACCGGCACCGCGCCGCTGGTTTATGGCGAATCGGCCTTTGGCGACTATTACGTCTCGCGCGCCCTGCCTGACGACCTGCGCGCCAAGGCCATCACCCGGCTGGTCGCACTGCTGCGCGCCAGCCCTCAGGTGGAAATGGCCTTCACCAATGCCGAAATCGCCGCCATCCCCATGCCTTCCGGCAACCCGCAGGACTGGACCATCCCCCAGCGGGTGCGCGCCTCCTACGATCCGGCGCGTACCGGCGATGTCTACTCGGTGCTCCGCCGCGCCGTGGTGCCCATTCCGGAGGTCACCGCCGGCTATACCGCCACCCACGGCAGCCCGTGGGATTATGACCGCCGCGTGCCGCTGCTGTTCTGGCGCCGGGGCGTGGCCGGGCTGGAGCAGCCGCAGCCGGTGGATACGGTGGATATCGCCCCCAGCCTCGCCGCGCTGATCGGCCTTGCCGTGCCTGCGGGTGAATTTGATGGCCGCTGCCTTGATATCGACGGTGGACCGGGCAACAGCTGCGTGGCAAAAGCCAGATAGCCTGCGGGCGGGCCTGTCGATCGGGTTGCCGCCGTGGGCCACCTGATTGATGAAGGCCTGCCCCCATGACCACCACTCCTGCCGCTTCTGATCGCCGCGATCTCGTCATCCTTGGTGGCGGTCTGGTGGGGATGACACTGGCCCTCGCGGCGGCAAAGATGGGCATCACCGCGCATGTGGTGGACAAGGCCGAGCCCGCCGAGCTGACCGCGCAAGGCGCCGATGGCCGGGCCTCGGCCATTTCCTCGGCCAGCTGGAACCTGTTTTGCAACATCGGCTTGGCGGAGCAGCTGGAGCCGCTGGGCTGCCCGATCGACGCCATCGCCGTGACCGACGCGATGAAGCCCGGCCGCATCGATTTCCGCCCCGGGGCCGAAGATGGCTCCCTGGGCCGGATGTATAGCAACCGCGATATCCGCCTCGCCCTGTTCGAGGCCGCCCGCCACCAGCCCGCTATTGCCTGGCACACCGGGGTGGAACCCTTGCGCCGCACCCGGGGGCCGCATGGCGTGGAGGTGGCCCTGTCCGATGGCCGCACCCTGTCGGGCAGCCTGCTGGTCGGCGCCGAGGGCCGCCGTTCGCCCACCCGCGACGAGGAGGGCATCGGGCTGGTCGCGTGGGATTACAAACACACCGCCATCGTCTGCGCGCTGGCGCATGAAAAACCGCACGACAACACCGCCTGGGAAATCTTCTATCCCGACGGGCCCTTTGCCCTGCTGCCGCTGCTGGATGACGCTGACGGCCGCCACCGCTCGGCGTTGGTGTGGACGGTGCCCACCCGCGATGGCAAGGGCGTCATGGCGAT
>CAIWFP010000091.1 GCA_903911985.1 uncultured Sphingomonadales bacterium | reverse complement strand
TGCCGCCACCGCCACGTCTGCCGCCGGATCCGACAGGCGATAGCCGCCGGCGATGTTGAGATAGACTTCCGCCGAGGAGAAGTTCAGCCCGCAGCGCGCCTCCAGCACGGCCAGCAGCATCGCCATGCGGCCCGAATCCCAGCCAACCACCGCCCGGCGCGGGGTGGCGCCGCTGGCCAGCCGCACGATCAGCGCCTGAATTTCGACCAGAACCGGCCTTGTGCCCTCTATTGCCGGGAACACCGCGCTGCCGGCCACCGGTTGCTCGCGCCCCGAGAGGAACAGGGTGGAGGGATTGCCGACCTCGGTGAGCCCCTCCCCTTCCATGGCGAAAACGCCGATCTCGTCCACCGGGCCGAAGCGGTTTTTTAGGCTGCGCAGGATGCGATACTGGTGGCTGCGCTCGCCCTCGAAGCTCAGCACCACATCGACCATATGCTCCAGCACGCGCGGCCCGGCGATGGAGCCGTCCTTGGTGACATGCCCCACCAGCACCAGCGCCACGCCATTTTCCTTGGCATAGCGGATCAGTTCGAAAGCACTGGCCCGCACCTGAGAGACAGTGCCCGGCGCACCCTCGATCTGGTCGGAATGCATGGTCTGGATCGAATCGATCACCAGCAGCGCCGGCGGTTCCATGGTGTTCAGCGTGGTGAGAATGTCGCGCACCGAGGTGGCCGCCGCCAGCTGGATTGGCGCCTTGGCCAGCCCCAGCCGGTCGGCCCGAAGCCGCACCTGCCCCGCCGCCTCCTCGCCGCTGATATAGACAGCGGCCTGCCCCGACAGGGCCAGCTTGGCCGCCGCCTGCAACAGCAGCGTCGATTTGCCGATGCCCGGATCGCCACCGATAAGAATGGCGCTGCCAGGCACGATGCCGCCGCCCAGTGCCCGATCCAGCTCGGCTATGCCCGAGATCCGGCGCCGCAGCGGCGCGGTTTCATCGTCCAGCGCCTCGAACACCACCGGCCGCCCGCCGCTGGACAGATTGTGCTTGGAGGAAAACACCGTCGCCGGCGCTTCCTCGGCCAGCGTGTTCCATTCGCCGCAATCGGCGCATTGCCCCTGCCAGCGGAAGCTGACACTGCCGCAAGAAGCACAGACGTAACGGCGTTTTGCCTTGACCATGCCCGCCCTTTATCCAGAACGAAGCAAGAACGCAAGCGGGCAAAGTACAAAGGCAACGTGAGGGATGGAACCCCCGCGCACACCCATCCTATTTGGTCAGATCTTCCCAAGCACCCTTAACCCGCTCGAAGAACCCCTTGATCTCGGGGCATTCATCTCCGGTTTCCGTTGCCTGAAGCTGGCGAAGAAGATCCTTCTGCTGGGCGGAAAGCTTCTCCGGCGTGCGCACCTGAACTTCGACCATCAGGTCGCCCACGCCGCGTCCGTTAAGCGCCGGCATGCCAGCACCGCGAATGGGCACCTGCTTGCCGGATTGAGAACCGGCACGGATCGGCACGACATGGCGCTTGCCGTCGATGCCGGGCAGTTCAACCTCGCCGCCAAGCGCCGCTGTGGTGAAACTGATCGGCAGGCGGGTGAACAGGGTGGTGCCATCGCGTTCGAACACCGGGTGCTGGCGCAGATGCACGAAGAGGTAGAGATCACCCGGCGGCGCGCCAAATGGCCCCGCCTCGCCCTTGCCGGAAAGGCGGATGCGTGTGCCCGAATCCACCCCGCGCGGAATGGAAACATCGAGCTTCTGGCGCTGATCCACCCGGCCCTCGCCATGGCAGGCGCGGCATGGCTTTTCGATAACCTCGCCCCGGCCGTGGCAGGTGGGGCAGGTGCGCTCCACCATGAAAAAGCCCTGCTGGGCCCGCACCTTGCCGTGGCCGCCGCACATGTTGCAGCGCCGTTTTCCGGTGCCGGGCTCGGCACCGCTGCCCTTGCAGGGGTCGCAAGTGGCGGCAACATCGACCTCGATCTCCACATCGCGACCGTTAAAGGCGTCCTCGAGGCTGATTTCGAGATCATAGCGCAGATCCGCGCCGCGCCGGGCTTGCCCGCGCCCACCGCCGCCACCGCCAAAGGCGCTGCCGAAGATGGATTCGAAAATATCGCCGATATCGCCAAAGCCCGCGCCCTGATCGAATCCGCCCTGCCCGCCCTGCCCGCCATTGACGAAGGCGGCATGGCCAAAGCGGTCGTAAGCGGCGCGCTTTTGCGGGTCTTTCAGAATGTCATAGGCGTGGCTGACGGCCTTGAACTTGGCCTCGGCCTCGGCATCGCCGGGGTTCTTGTCCGGGTGGAACCTGATCGCCAGCTTGCGATAGGCGGACTTCAGCGTGCCATCATCGGCATCGCGCGTCACTTCGAGCAGTTCGTAAAAATCGATTTCGGCCGACATTATAAGTCCCTCTGCCCCCCAGCGAGGACTCCCCCTCCTCGCTGTGCGGGAAAGGGGAGTGATTCACATCAAGCCCAATGCCATCAAGCCTTGTGGTCGTCGACTTCCGAGAACTCGGCATCGACCACATCCTCGGCATGGGCGGCAGGCTGCTCGGCACCCGGAGACGCGGCTGCTGCCTGCTCCTTCTCGTAGATCGCCTGACCCAGCGTCATTGCCGATTCGGTGAGGGCCTGCGTCTTGGCGGTAATCACCTCGACATCGCCGCCTTCAACAGCAGCCCTGGCCTCGGCGATGGCCGCCTCGATCTCGGCCTTCAGAGCGGCGTCGATCTTGTCGGCATGTTCCTCGATCTGGCGTTCGGTGGCGTGAATCAGGCTGTCGGCATTGTTGCGCGCCTCGGCGGCGGCGCGGCGGGCCTTGTCTTCCTCGGCGAACTTCTCGGCGTCCTTCACCATCTGGTCGATATCGGCATCATTCAGACCACCGCTGGCCTGAATCTTGATCTGCTGCTCCTTGCCGGTGCCCTTGTCCTTGGCGCTAACATTCACAATGCCGTTGGCGTAAATGTCGAATGCCACCTCGATCTGCGGCACACCGCGCCGCGCGGCGGGAATGCCGACGAGGTCGAACTGGCCAAGGATCTTGTTGTCGGCGGCCATTTCGCGCTCACCCTGAAACACGCGGATGGTCACGGCCTGCTGGTTGTCCTCGGCGGTCGAGAACACCTGCGACTTCTTGGTCGGGATGGTGGTGTTGCGGTCGATCATGCGGGTGAACACACCGCCCAGCGTCTCGATACCCAGCGACAGCGGGGTGACGTCGAGCAGCAGCACGTCTTTCACGTCACCCTGCAGCACGCCAGCCTGAATAGCGGCGCCCATGGCGACCACTTCGTCGGGGTTCACGCCGGTGTGGGGCTCCTTGCCAAAGAAGTCCTTCACGGCATCGCGCACCTTGGGCATGCGGGTCATGCCGCCCACCAGCACCACTTCGTCAATGTCGCTGGCCTTCAGACCCGCATCGGCCAGAGCCTTCTTGCAGGGCTCCATCGTGCGCTGGATCAGGTCGGCAACCAGCTTTTCAAGGTCGGCGCGGGTGATGGTTTCCACCAGATGCAGCGGGGTGGTGGCGCCACCTTCCATGCGGGCGGTGATGAAGGGCAGGTTGATCTCGGTGGTCTGGGCGCTGGACAGCTCGATCTTGGCCTTTTCCGAGGCCTCCTTCAGGCGCTGCAGGGCCAGACGGTCCGTCTTCAGGTCCATGCCTTCCTTGGCCTTGAACTTGTCGGCAAGATATTCGACCAGCTTGGAGTCGAAGTCTTCGCCGCCGAGGAAAGTGTCGCCATTGGTGCTCTTCACCTCGAACACGCCGTCGCCAATTTCCAGCACGGAAATATCGAAAGTGCCGCCACCAAGGTCATAAACCGCGATGGTCTTGCCCTCGGTCTTGTCGAGGCCATAGGCCAGCGCCGCCGCGGTCGGCTCGTTGATGATGCGCAGCACCTCGAGCCCGGCGATCTGCCCGGCATCCTTGGTCGCCTGACGCTGGGCGTCGTTGAAATAGGCGGGAACGGTAATGACGGCCTGCGTCACGGTCTCGCCCAGATAGCTCTCGGCGGTTTCCTTCATCTTCTGCAGAATGAAGGCCGAAACCTGACTGGGGCTGTAATCGGTGCCGCCAGCCGAAACCCAGGCATCGCCATTCTTGCCCTTGGCGATCTTGTAGGGGACGAGCTCCATGTCCTTCTGGGTCAGCGGATCGTCATAGCGGCGGCCGATGAGGCGCTTCACCGCGAAAATCGTGTTGTCGGGGTTGGTGACAGCCTGACGCTTGGCGGGCTGGCCGATCAGGCGCTCGCCATCCTTGGTGAAGGCGACGATCGACGGGGTCGTGCGCGCGCCTTCGGCATTCTCGATAACCTTCGGCTTGCCGCCGTCCATTACCGAAACGCAGGAATTGGTGGTGCCAAGGTCGATACCGATCACTTTTGCCATTGTAACTTCAATCCTTCAGCTCATGTGTGACGCCACCCGCGCGTTCCCGGCGAGGGGCCTGACAGCCTCCCGGCGAGAGCCCGCAAGCTTCCCGGCAAAACCGGCAAAGCCTGTTGGCAGCTCTATGGACCGCCGGGATATAGGTGGGCTTTTCGCCGCGACAAGGGGCGGATGACCAGAAGCCGCGCAGGCCGGTGTGATGTTTTCACCAACACCCCCGTGGTGACCGGTCCGATTTGGCGCCGATCAAAGGTTGCGGGGATCATAATGCAGCGATAACAGGACCAGAGCAAAACTGGCCGATAAACAAGATTAAGTGGAAATCCATGCCCAACATGCGTTTAGCAATCCTTGCAACCGTTTTCGCGGGCACCACACTTGGCGGGTGCCACCACCAGCCGGCACCCTCGTCATCGGCGCCAGCCGCGGCGCAGGCTGGCATTCTGGTGACCGGCGGGCGGCTGGTTCTGCCGGCGGTACCGGGAAATCCGGGCGCGGCCTATTTCACCCTCGTCAATCAGGGGCACTCCGCCGCGATTCTCAATTCCGTGGTGATTGATGGTGCGGGGCAAGCCGAAATGCACGAAACGGCCGGCAATGCCATGCAGCCGCTGCCGTCGCTTAACATTCGCGGCGGTGGCTCGGCCATTCTGGCGCCGGGCGGCAAGCATGTCATGGTGTTCGCGCTGGCTCCGCGTCTGGTGGCGGGCACCACCACTCAGGTCACGCTGGGCTTCAGCGATGGCAGCAAGCTGACCGCGCCACTGTCGATCGAGGCGCCGGGCGGCGCGGGCGGCGCGGGCGCCATGGGCGGCATGAAGATGTGACCGGGGGCGGGCCTATTCCCGCCCTCCCCCAAGAGTTCACAATAACCGTTATTCCGGTAACCGTTATTCCGGCTTTTTGGCAACCACCACCATGGCCGGGCGCAACAGGCGCTCCTTGATGGTATAACCATGTTGCAGCACCTGAAGCACCGTGCCCGGCGCGGCATCGGCCGAGGGCACCTCCATCATCGCCTGATGCTGATTGGGATCGAGCGGCATGCCATGCGCGGCAACCTTGGCAATGCCGTGCAGGCCAAACACCTTGTCCAGCTCACGCACCGTGGCCTCCAGCCCGGCGACGAGGCTCTTCAGCCGCTCGTCCTCGCGCAGATCCGCAGGGATAGCCTCCAGGGCGCGGCCAACATTGTCGGCCACCGAGAGGATGTCGCGGGCAAAATTGGTCGCGGCATAGGCGCGCGCGTCGGCAATGTCCTTTTCCAGACGGCGGCGCACGTTCTGCGTCTCCGCCTTGGCATAGAGCACATCCTGCTTGGCGGTCTCAAGGTCACCGGCAAGGCGGGCAATCTGTTCGTCCACCCGGTCCAGACTTTCGTCGGAATCGGTTTTCAGGTTCTGGAAATCGTCAGCCCCATCATGTTCAGGCCCAAAATCTTCAGGCGCAGCTTCATGCGACTGGTTGTTTTCGTCGGTCATATTGTCAAATGTTCCGGTCTATCCGATGAGTTTGCTCAAGCTTTGGCCCAAACTCTTGGCCGTGAAATCTACCATGGGGATTACGCGGGCATAATTCAACCGCGTGGGACCAATAACCCCCACCACGCCAACCACCTTGCCATCGCCATTGCGATAGGGAGAAGCGATGACCGATGAACCGGAAAGCGCGAAAAGCCGGTTTTCCGCGCCAATGAAAATGCGCGTGGCATCGGCCTCGCGGGCCCGATCCAGAAGTTCGGCCACCGACTGCTTGTTTTCCAGATCGTGGAGCAGCGAACGGATGCGCTCGATATCCCCGAGCGCCGCGTCGTCCAGCAGATTGGCCTGCCCGCGCACAATCAGCACCGGCCGGCGATTGCCGTCGGAAAATCCATCCTCGCTCCACACCGCAAGGCCCCGCTGCACCAGATTGGCGCTGGCCTCGTCCAGCGCGGACCGGCCAGAGGCAACATCCGCCTGCATGGCGCGGGCGGCCTCGGCCAGCGTGCGCCCCGCCAGATGGGCGGTGATATAGTTCGAGGCCTCCTCCAGCGCGCCGGGGCGCGGAGTCCCGGCCAGATCGATCACCCGGTTTTCCACCGCTCCATCCTCGCCCACCAGCACCGCCAGCGCCCGGCCCGGCGCCAGCGGCACCAGCGTCAACTGGCTCAGGCGCGGCTCGTTGCGGGGCACCATCACCAGACCGGCGCAAGCGGAGAGGTCGGAGAGCAGCGCGCTGGTCGCGGCAAGGGCTGCCTCCACCGGGCCGGGCCGGGCCAGACGCCGCTCAATGGCGGCGCGTTCATCCGCGGTCGGTTCGGCCACCTGCATCATGCCATCCACGAAGAGGCGCAGGCCATAGTCGGTCGGCACGCGCCCGGCGCTGGTATGCGGGTGCCCCAGCAGACCGAGCCCCTCCAGTTCATGCAATACCGAGCGGATGGAAGCCGGCGAAAGGTTGCGTGCCCCCGGCCCCCCGCCAAAACCGGCCCCCATGCCGGCGAGTGTTTTCGAACCCACCGGCTGGCCGGATTCGAGATAGCCCTCAACCACCAGCCGGAAAATCTCGCGGGCGCGGCCCGTCAGGTCTTGAATCGGGGTCAGATCGGTGATCGGCAGGGCGCTCATGCCAGCTTATTTACCTGTTGGGCTTGCAGCCTCAAGCCCAAGCGGCCAAACGGACCCGGATTTTATCAGCCCCCCTGTTTTGGAGAAGTCCCCATGCGTCCTTCCGGCCGTGCCCCCGATGAAATGCGCGAGATCGAAATTATCACCAGTTTCACCAAGCATGCCGAGGGCTCCTGCCTGATTTCCTTTGGCGGCACCCGCGTGCTGGTCACCGCCAGTGTCGAGGAAAAGGTCCCCCCCTTCCTGCGCGGCAAGGGCGAGGGCTGGGTCACGGGCGAATATTCCATGCTGCCCCGCGCCACGCATACCCGTGGTTCGCGCGAAGCAGCCAAGGGCAAGCAGTCCGGCCGCACGCAGGAAATTCAGCGCCTTATCGGGCGCTCCCTGCGCGCCGTGGTTGATTTCAAGAAGCTGGGCGAGCGCCAGATCACCATCGATTGCGACGTGATCCAGGCCGATGGCGGCACCCGCACCGCCTCGATCAGCGGCGCCTGGGTTGCGCTGCGGCTGGCGGTGGACGGCTTGATGGCCAAGGGCCTGATCAAGGAAGACCCGATTTCCGGCAAGATCGCGGCAATCAGCTGCGGCATCTGCGAGGGCGTGCCGGTGCTCGACCTTGACTATATCGAGGATTCCTCCGCCGACGCCGACGCCAATTTCGTGCTGATCGAGGGCGGCAGCATCGCCGAGGTGCAGGCCACCGCCGAGGGCGCGACCTATGACGAGGAGGCCCTGCTGCGTCTCTTGCGGCTCGCCCGCATCGGCTGCGACAAGATCTTCGCCGCGCAGGAGCAGGCGGTTTCCGGCGCGAAAGTCGGCTGATGCCCAAGCTCTCCGGCCGTCTCGTCATCGCCACGCATAATGCCGGCAAGCTGCGCGAGATTGGCGCCTTGCTGGCGCCCTATGGCGTCGATTGCGTTTCGGCCGGAGAGCTGGGCCTGCCGGAGCCGGCGGAAACCGGCACCACCTTCGTGGAAAACGCCCTGATCAAGGCCCATGCGGCAGCGCAAGCCTCCGGCCTGCCCGCGCTGGCCGACGATTCCGGCCTTTGCGTTGCAGCTCTGGGTGGGCGGCCCGGCGTCTACACCGCCGATTGGGCCGAACGGCAATGGTTCGAGGGAGAAACTGGCCGCGACTGGTATCTGGCCATGGGCAAGGTGGAGGGCCTGCTGGCGGAATTGGGCCCACAGGCGGATCGCTCGGCCCATTTTGCCTGCGTGCTGGCCCTCGCCTGGCCCGATGGCCGCGAGGCGGTGTATGAAGGACGCGTCGAGGGCGCGCTGGTGTGGCCGCCACGCGGAAGCCGGGGCTTTGGCTATGACCCGGCGTTCGTGGCCAAGGGCGACACCCAAACCTTCGCCGAGATCGACCCCGAGGTGAAGCACCGCATCAGCCACCGGGCGGATGCCTTCGCCAGATTGGTGGCAGGGCAGTTCGGTTAAGGGGGGGAGATGGGAGGGACGTTCGATGTGCCGATTCAACCTGTAAACCGGTTGGCCCTCGCGCTCCCATTTCCTGTCATTGTCGCGCCACGAGTTCGGCCCCGCGCCACGTCTCGGCGCCGCAGGCTGTTAAAGCCGCTTCGCGGCAAGGCGCACCGATGCAGAGAATACGCCACGCAGACATGCATGGGAGCGCGAGGGTGTAACACCCTCGCATCTTAACCCTGCAATAAACTCTCAAACCGCCCTTAAATCGGGCGCCATCGCCTCGCCCTTCAACAGCGCGATAGCCTCGGCCAGCGAAACCACCTTTTGCGCCTGTTCGCCCAGCACCCGGATGGCGACGGTGCCTTCCTCGGCCTCGCGCTTGCCGACGACCAGCAGGTATGGAACCTTTTGCAGCGAGTGCTCGCGCACCTTGTAGTTGATCTTCTCGTTGCGCAGGTCGCTTTCGACGCGGATTCCGGCGGCGACCAGCTGGGCTGTCGCATCACGGGCATAGTCATCCGCATCCGACACGATGGTCGCCACCACGGCCTGCACCGGGGCGAGCCAGGTGGGCAGGCGGCCAGCGAAATGTTCGATGAGGATGCCGATGAAGCGTTCGTAGCTGCCAAAGATGGCGCGGTGGAGCATGACCGGGCGGTGCTTCTCGCCATCCTCGCCGATATAGCTGGCATCGAGGCGGTCGGGCAGCACGCGGTCGGACTGGATGGTGCCCACCTGCCAGGTGCGGCCGATGGCGTCGGTCAGGTGCCATTCCAGCTTTGGCGCATAGAAGGCGCCCTCGCCGGGCAGTTCCTCCCAGCCGAATTCCGGCGTGTTGAGGCCAGCGGCGGCGACGGCGGCGCGCAGCTCGGTCTCGGCCTTGTCCCACATGTCCTCGCTGCCGAAACGCTTTTCGGGGCGCAGGGCCAGCTTGATCGAATAGGTGAAGCCGAAGTGCTTGTAGACCCGGTCGGCCAGTTCGCAGAAGGCCTGCACTTCGGCCACGATCTGGTCCTCGCGGCAGAAGATATGGGCGTCGTCCTGGGTGAACTGGCGCACGCGCATCAGCCCGTGCAGCGCGCCATGGGGCTCGTTGCGGTGGCAGCAGCCGTTCTCGTAGAGGCGCATGGGCAGGTCGCGGTAGCTCTTGATGCCCTGCCGGAAGATCAGCACATGCGCCGGGCAGTTCATCGGCTTGAGCGCCATCCAGTCGGCCTCGCCGCTGATGACGGGTCCGTCATCCTCGGTGTTGGGCGTCTCGTCGGGGATGACGAACATGTTCTCGCGATATTTGCCCCAGTGGCCAGACTGCTCCCACTGGCGCGCATCCATGACCTGCGGGGTTTTCACCTCCAGATAACCGGCGCCGTCGATGGCGCGGCGCATATAGGCTTCCAGCTCGCGATAGATGCGATAGCCCTTGGGGTGCCAGAACACGCTGCCATGGGCTTCGGATTGCAGGTGGAACAGGTCCATCTCGCCGCCGAGGCGCCGGTGGTCGCGCTTGGCGGCCTCTTCCAGCCGGGTCAAATGCGCGTCGAGCTGCTTCTTGTTGAGCCAGCCGGTGCCATAAACGCGGCTGAGCATCGCGTTCTTCTGGTCGCCGCGCCAATAGGCGCC
>CAIWFP010000090.1 GCA_903911985.1 uncultured Sphingomonadales bacterium | reverse complement strand
GGCGGAAAAAGCGTGCCGACATTGGCAAGGGTTCCGCGAAAATCCATCTTTTCCGCGATAATCGCCATCGCCGCTTCGCCAATGGCGCCGCTGGGGTGATGGCCAACACGCTTTGTAGCGCAAACTACACCCACTATCAGACCACGCAGAATAGCGCGGAAGTAACCTGTGCGAATTGTTTGCGGATGATGAACCGGGGGGCTGGATCCTCACCTGATGCAGCTACCCGCAAGGCGTTGATTGCTGCGGCCCGGGAAGCGTCGGGGCGGGCCTATGCGCCTTATTCGCGGTTTCATGTCGGGGCGGCGCTGGGGTTTGATGATGGCACGATTGTCACCGGCGCCAATGTCGAGAATGCCTCGTTCGGCCTGTCTCTGTGCGCCGAGACGGTGGCGGTGGGGGCCGCCATGGCGCGGGGGCGTCGTGGCGGGCTGGTGGGTCTGGCGGTGGTGGGGGGATATGTCGGGGCGGATGGCGGGGCGGATGGCGGGGCGGTGCCCGGCACCCGCGCGGTCACGCCTTGCGGGCGCTGTCGGCAGGTGTTGCACGAGCTGGCCATGCTGGGGGGCACCGACCCGCTGGTACTTTGCGTCGGTGCGGATGGGGTGGAGGAAGTGCGGTTGTCGGTGCTGCTGCCCCGGGCGTTTGGCCCCGATAATTTGTGAAATTCAGGCGGGGGGCGGCGTTTCGGGCGCCTCCAGCCATTCGTTGAGGGCGGCGAGGCAATCGTGGGCGAGGATCTTTGAACGCTCCGGGCTCCAGCCGAACTCGGGGCAGGGCCTGTCGTCGTGGTCCTTGAAGGGCATTTCCAGCGTCATCGCCACCGCGCCGAAGCGTTCCGCGATCTGGTTGCCGGCCATGCCGAGGTTGCCCTTGCCCGGCGGGTTGGGCGGATAGCCGCGCCGCGTCTGGAAATCGGGCGTGCGGCGGGCGAGAATGGCGCGATAGCGGCGGAAGTCGGCCAGTTGCTGTTCGGTGAGGGCGGGGATGCCCTCGAACCCGGCGAGGAACACGGCGGGGATCGCCTCGTCACCATGGACATCGATGGCGAAGTGGACGCCGGTGGCGACCATGGCGTGGCGTATCGCCAGAACCTCGGGGCTGCGTTCGGCGCTGGGGGTGGCCCATTCGCGGTTGAGGTTTACGCCTGCCGCATTGGTGCGCAGGTGGCCACGGCGGGAGCCATCGGGATTGGCATTGGGCACGAGGTGGATGCGGCATTTTTGGCGCAGGGCCCGGCCGTGCGGGTTGGCCGGGTCGGTCAGCAGCTCCAGCGCGCCTTCCATCCACCATTCGGCCATGGTTTCGCCGGGGTGCTGGCGGGCGATGAGCCAGACCTGACAGGGGCCATCGCCAAGGGTCAGGCAATCGATCGGCTGGCCATCGAGGCTGGTGCCGAGGGAGCGGTGCGAGACACCGGGGCGCGCGGCGATGCGGGCGACGAGATCGTGGTGCCGTTCCATCGAATAGGGGGCGAAATAGGCGAACCAGCAGATGTCGCCGCCGCCTGTATCCTTGGCCGCATGGTGGCGGATGGTCAGGGTGCCGCCATCGGTCTGGGGATCCCACTGGCTGTCGGCGCGGCGCCAGCTTTGCCGGTCTTGCGAGCAGGTGGCGCGATAGGCTGGCCAGCCGCCGGGATAGGCCGAGGCGTTGAGGCCGGTCAGCCGGAGAACCACTTCGCGCCCGGCGGCGTTGCTGACGCGGAAATGGAACCACTGGCGAAAATCGCAGGCTTCATCGGGGCGGATGGCGAGACTGGCTTCGGCCCCGGCGATGGACAGCACGGTGATGTTGCCGGAATCAAAGGCGCAATCGATGCGGATATCGCCGGGGGGCGTCTGGGGGTTGGCCGGGGTGTTAGTCTGAGTGTTAGTCTGAGTGTGAGTCTGAGTGTTCATGGGCAGCATGGTGGCGGGTGGGGCGGGTTTGCGCAAGCGCCGCCGCCTTGCCAGACCCGGCCGGTGTTAGCGGCCCGAAGGTGCGCCCGGGTTGGCGGCGAAGCCTTCGAACAGGGCGGCGGCGAGGCGGGTGGCGATGGTCTGGCTGCTCCAGCGCGAGGAGCCTTCGCGGGTGGCGATGCTGGCGCGGCCCTCCCACAAGGGCCTGCCACTGGCGGCATCGCGGATGCGCAGGGTGAGCGTGGTGGAGATCAGCGCCGCGCGGGGTTTGGACAGGTCGATATTGAGGCCGAGGCCCAGCATCGAGCCGTGGTTGGACGCGCCCATGGCCATTTCGCCCGAGAAGGGGGACCGGCGCTGCTCGGCGGGGACGAGTACCGCGTGGGTGATGCGCAGTTCGGCCAGCTGGGTGCTGGTGCCGCGCGCTGTGGAGGCGGGCGAGGCGGTGTCGTAACCGGCCCTGGCCAGCTGGTCGATCACGGCCGCTTCGAACACGGGTTCGTCGCGCGGGGCCCCGTCGCGTGGGGCAATGGCCTCGGGGCCCTGGTGCAGGTCGCGATCCGGCAGGGTGGCGGGGGGCGTGTTGTCGGGCGCGATCGGGGGGGCGCCGGGGCGGGGCAGGTTCGCGGGCGGCGCGTCATCGCGATTGCCCTCGGGTGGCTGGGTCCGCACGGTGATGATGCCATGGCCCAGCAGGGGCGCGCTGTCGGGGGCGGGGAAGCGTTCGGTCTGGACCCGCCCCTCGCGCATATCCTCGCTGGAGGGGGGCGGGCCCCAGCGGTCGGAGGGGCCGGCATCGTCCCACCCGTGGCCCGGGTGCCCACCCCAGCCTCCGCCCCAGCCGCTGCCCTGAGCCTGCGCCGGGCTGGCGGTCAGGGCAAGGGCGGCGGTTGCGGCAAGGGCGTTCAGGGCCAGATGGCGGATGGGGCGCGCGATGGGCATGGTGGTCTCCTGGGGGGGTATGCGAATTTTGGTGCAAGCCCGCGCTCAAGGCTAATCCGCGCGCCTTGCGCCAAGCTGAATGGTGCGGGCTGAATGGTGCGGTGTTGGCTTGTGTCGGGGGAAAGCTGGTGAAATTCCATGCGGTGATGGTTGATTTTGGCCCTGGCGTTAACGCCTTGCTTGGCGCGATATGCTAGGGGCAGGGCCATGACCAAGAAACTTCCCGTGCTCGTAACCGGTGGCGCCGGCTATATCGGCAGCCACGCCGTTCTCGCTCTCAAGGATGCCGGTTGGCCGGTGGCGGTGATCGACAACCTCACCACCGGCTTCCGCTTCGCCATTCCCGATGGGGTGCCGCTGTATGAGGGCGACATCGAGGATGGGGCGCTGCTGGCGCGGATTTTCGCCGAGCAGGGGACGCGGGCCATCATGCATTTCGCAGGCTCGATTATCGTGCCCGAATCGGTGGAAAACCCGCTGAAATATTATCACAACAATACCGCCAAGACCCGGGCGCTGCTCTCTGCCGCCGTGGAAGGGGGCGTGCCGCATTTCATCTTCAGCTCGACCGCCGCGACCTATGGCATTCCTGAGGTTTCGCCGGTGACCGAGGATTGCCCGCGCAGGCCGATCAATCCCTATGGCATGTCGAAGCTGATGACCGAATATATGCTGGCCGATGTGGCGGCGGCACATCCGTTGAATTTCTGTGCGCTGCGGTATTTCAACGTGGCCGGGGCGGATCCGCAGGCGCGGACCGGGCAATCGACGGCGGGGGCGACGCATCTTATCAAGGTGGCGGTGGAGGCGGCTCTGGGCAAGCGGGACAGTGTGGCGGTGTTTGGCACCGATTATGCCACGCCCGATGGCACGGGGGTGCGCGACTATATTCATGTTTCCGATCTGGCCGCCGCCCATGTGCTGGCGCTGGAGGAGCTGATTGCGCGGCCCTCGGCCTCGCTCACCATGAACTGCGGCTATGGCCGGGGGTTCTCGGTGCTGGAGGTGCTGGATGCGGTGGACCGCGTCACCAACAACAAGCTGGTGCGCCACATGGGGCCGCGCCGGGCGGGGGACCCCGATTCGCTGATTTCCGATAACAAGCGGATCAAGGCGACCATTCCCTGGGTGCCGAAATATGCCGATCTCGACGTGATTGTCGGCCATGCGCTGGCGTGGGAGCGGCGTTTGGGCGAGATTCGCGGGGAAAGCTGAGGGTGCGATTTGTCGCGTGGGGCGCGCCTTTATCGCCCCCGACCCTTGACTTCCCTTGCCCCCGCACGTAACGGCCCGGCTTCAATTTTCAGGCGGGTTTCCCGCCGCCCGAGGAATTTATGAAGATTCGCAACAGCCTCAAGTCGCTCAAGGACCGTCATCGCGATAACCGCGTGATCCGCCGTCGTGGCCGGACCTATGTGATTAACAAGACGAACCGCCGCTTCAAAGCCCGCCAGGGCTGATCCTCCGGGATTCCGCCCATACCGGCCTGCGGATTGATATTTTCTGCGCTCCGGTGCTCACGGGCCTTAAGCCCGCTGCGCTCCGGTGCTCCAAAATCCCAAT
>CAIWFP010000089.1 GCA_903911985.1 uncultured Sphingomonadales bacterium | reverse complement strand
GCAGCATCAGCGATCCGGTCAGGTGCCCGCCGCAATCGAGCCAGTTGGGCACGCCGGGGTCCTGCGCCGCGATTACCGCGCGGAATTTCCCGTCGCTGTCCAGCCGTGCCTGCGCCGCGTTGAGGCTGCTCTGGCGGTTGAACCAGTCGATCGTGTTCCACAGCGGATCGTTCAACTGGATATTCCAGTAGCGCACCGTGTCGGGCATTTCGGTTTCCAGAATGATCGCCTGCCCCGGCTCCAGCGCGAAGATGCCCTGGTAGTAGTGCTGGCCGGAAACGCCGCCGCGCCCGGCCCAGTCATCATGCTCCAGCCGGTTGACCACCCCTTGCGCGCGCTGCCTTGCGCCATAGCCCATGGCGAAGCCGACATAGCGTTCGACAAAACCGGACAGAGCGGCGAGGCGTCGCGCGATTTCGGCCGCATCCATCCGCGATGGCCCGATTGGCTGATCGACGCGTTCGATGGCGATGCGCGCCTCTTCCTCCTCGCCCCAGTTGTAATAGCCGCGCCGCACCGAAATATTGCAGGCGCGCGGGCCGAGGTGGACCCAGTCGCCCGTGTGCTCCTCGGGCCGCCGCTGGCTCAACAGGATGTCGAAGCTGCCGTCCGCGCCCAGCGTGCAGTCGTCCAGATCGATGAAGCCAACCGATGGGCCGAACTGGTCAAGCACGCCAATGCCCCCGGCGTTGATGTCGAAGAACACGAAGACCCCGCCGCCGCGCTTGCCGCTGAGGCGATAGCTGCCTTCGCCCCGGATCGAGGCCGAGCCATAGATGAAGTCGGGATTGACGCCGACGCTGTTCATCACATTGCTGACCGCGCAGATGAATTCCGGGTGGTCGGGATCGACGAAGGTGCTCTGGAATCCGGCGGCCAGCGCCATGAACATCAGCCGATAGGCCTCCTGCCGGGCGAGCGGGTCGGCGGGATCGGCCAGCAGGTCCAGCACGCTATCCGCCTTGGCCAGCAGCGCGAGGTAATCGCCCCATTGCGGCAGGCCTGAAGCCCCGGACGGTGTGGTGTCAGATAATGTCACGACAGCTCTCCCTGTGACGTACGGCCGCTAGCCTTGCGGTCGGTCCGCTCGGCGTTTGGTTCGCGCGGATCGTCGATTTTGGCAAGGGGTGCCCTTTGCCCCCGCCGGAGTGCCCTGCCTTTGGGAAGGTGGTGGGGGTGCCGGGTGTGCCCATGATCGCGCCGTAACAGCCTGCGGCCGGAAAAGGGCGGGCGAACTGGCGGAGGACAGACGATGAAGCTCAACATGGGCGTTCCCAACTCCATGCACGTCAAGGCGATGGTGCAACCTTGGGAATTCGCGCTAACCGGATCGGAGGTCGGCGATCTGATTGCCGTGGGCGACGCGCTTGGTTTCAACAAATGCATGCTGGGCGAACATTTCGTCGTCCCGCCCGAACATTATGACCTTTCGGGTTATCACTATTTCCATGTCGTGGTGGCGCTGGGCTATCTGGGCGGGCGCACCAAGAACCTGCGGCTTTCCTCGTCGGTGTCGATCCTGCCGCTGCAAAGCCCGATCGTGCAGGCCAAGGCATGGTCCACGCTCGACTGGCTGACCGGCGGCCGGGCCGAGGCGCTGTTCGGGGTCGGCTGGCTCAAGGAGGAATTCGACATGATGGGCGTCGATTTCCACAAGCGCGGGCGCATGGCGGACGAATATCTGGCCGCCATGATCGAGTTGTGGACATCGGACAGCCCCTGTTTCGAAGGCGAATTCGTCAATTTCAAAAATGCCGGTTTCGAGCCCAAGCCGATCCAGAAGCCGCGCATTCCGATCTGGCTGGGTGGCGATGCGGAACCCGTGCTCAAGCGCGTGGCCAGGTTCGGTGATGGCTGGTCGCCGTTTCGCACGCCGCCCGAAACCTTCCCGGCCTGCATCGATCTGATCAAGTCGCAGCCCGAATATGATGGCCGCAAGATCGATGTGTTCTTCGCGCTCGAAATGCTGACCGTGGGTGCGCACCATGAAGTGCTCGACGATCCGCGCGCGCCGGGTAGCCGCGATGTGCAGAAAATCATCGACCAGATCGGCTGGCTGAAGGAACTGGGGATTACCGAAACCATCGTGCCGCTGCCGCCGGGGATTGCCGACAAGTCCGAATTCATTGAGCGGCTGCACTGGGTGGCCGAAGAGATCAAGCCGAAGATCTAGGGCGCCTATCGGGGATGGCAACGGCGCAAAAAAGCGCTGGGCAGGAGGAGTGACGCATGAACAGGTTCGAGGGCAAGGTGGCGTTCGTGACCGGCGGCGCGGGCGGCATCGGCAAGGCCGTGGTCCAGCGGCTGGTCGATGAAGGCGCGCGGGTGGCGGTGACCGACTTTGTTGGTGACGCTGCTGAGGCTGTGGCCGCCGCATATGGAGACAGGGCGGTGGCCTTCGCGCTCGACATTGGCGACGAGAAGGCGGTGAAGGCGGCGGTGGATGGCACCGTCGCGGCGTTCGGGCGGCTCGATGTGCTGGTCAACAACGCCGCGCTGACCGACATGGCGACGATGATGGGCGATACCGATGCCGTCACCATTCCCAACGATGTGTGGGAGCGCACGCTGCATGTGAACGCGACCGGCTATCTCTATTGCTGCCGGCATGCCATCCCGCACATCGCGGCCGTGGGCGGCGGGGCGATTGTCAATCTCGCGTCAGGCTCGGGGATGCTGGGGGATGCCGGGCGCATCGCCTATGGCACCTCGAAGGCGGCGGTGATTTCGATGACCCGCTATATGGCGACGCAGCATGGGGTCCAGAAAATCCGCTGCAACGCCATTGCGCCCGGCCCGATCGTGACGCCGCATTCGCGCAAGGTGGCGGGCAAGGAGTTCGACATCATCGCCCGCCACATGCCGATGGGCGAGCTTGGCGAGCCCGCCGACATCGCCGCGCTGGTGGCGTTCCTCGGCTCGGCGGAATCGCGCTATATCAACGGGCAGATCATCGTCATCGATGGCGGCATGTCGGCCCATCATGCCCATGTGATGGACATGATGGACCATGTTGCCGCCCAGCAGGGGTGATCGCGTGAGCGGCATGGCGACGACGAAAGCCGGAACAGCGCGCGGCTATCCGGCGCGGGACGAGCGGCTGCCGACAGACCTTGCCGCGGTGGATGCGGCCTGGCTCCAGCGGGTGCTGCGCAACCGCTATCCGGGGATTGTAATCGACGCGATGGAGGTGGTCGAAATCATCGCGGGCCACACGACAAAGCTGCGGATCGCGGTGTCCGGCCCGGATCCGGCGGTGTTGCCCGGCCATTTGTGCCTGAAGTCGAACTGGTCGGGCAGCCCGCTGAGCGGTGAGGCCAATGTCAACGAGGCGCGCTTCTACAAGGATTTGTGCGAAGGGCTGCAACTGCCCGCGCCGCATTGCTTCTATGCCGACTGGGACGATGACGCCGATGGCAAGCAGGGCCTGCTGGTGCTGGAGGATATGGAGCACTGGGGCGGCAGGTTTGGCACTTCGGCCGAGCCGATCACCATCGACGAGGCGATGCGCGGCGTGGCGGCGCTGGCGCGGTTACATGCCAGCACCTGGGCCGACCCAAGGCTGGACGCGGCGGACTGGCTGCAGCGGGCGATGGCGCCCGATCATGCGGGCGATGATTATTGGGCGATGATGGCCGAGCATTATGACCGGGTGAACCGGCTGCCCGAACGGGTGGCGATGTTCCCGGCATGGTTTGCCAGCGATCCGCAAAAGCTGCGCGAGGCGTGGTTGCAACTCTGCGCGCATGACATGGCCGATCCCGGCCCGCTGTGCCTCGTTCACGGCGACGCGCATCTGGGCAACTCTTACGGCACGGCCGATGGCGGGCGCCTGTTTCTCGACTGGCAGATCGTGCGCAAGGGCCATTTGTGGCGCGACTACAGCTATTTCGCGGTGGGCTCGATCACGATTGCCGACCGGCGCGCGGCCGAGCGCGATCTGTTGCGGCACTATCTGGCGGTGCTGGCCGATCACGGCATCGCCTTCGATTTCGACACGGCATGGCGCGAATATCGCCGCTGGATCGTCTGGGGGCTGGTGTCATGGCAATCGAACATCAACCCCAAGGAGGCGACGCTGCCCTCGCTGGAACGGTTCTGCGTCGCGGCCAGGGATCTCAACATCGACGAACTTTACGACCTCTAGCGCCCGCGAGCGTTGCGGGCAGGAGCAGGGCAAACAGATGAGCGATATCGAAGCGAACAAGCAGGTGGCGCGCCGCTATATGCAGGCGGTGGTCGATGGCGATATCGCCACGATCGAGGCCTTGCAGCACCCCGATTGCAGCTGGTGGATTCTGGGGTTCGGGGACATGACGCGGCACGACTTCATCGGCATGGTGCGCGACGGCCTGCTGAGCGCGAGCAAGCGGGTGATCGAGATCATCGGCTTGACCGCCGAGGGCGACCGGGTGGCCGTGGAAGCGCGGGGCGAGATGAATTTTCCCGGCACCGTCTATCGCAATGAATATCACAATTTGCTGATCATTCGCGATGGGCTGATCGTTTCGGGCAAGGAATATATGGACACGCGCGCCGCCGCCGCCGCTTTTCCCCCCGCGGCGGATGGGGCTGCCTGATGTCGCAAAACGGTGGCGTTGCCGAATATGACGATGCCGCCGTAGAGCGCATCCGCGCCTTCGTCGAACAGGTGACGGGCGGCCGGATCGTCCGCATGGAGCAGCAGGTGCGCTGGCGCCCGGCATGGTTCGCCGATGTCGAGGTGGGGGGGCAGATTGTCGAACTGCACCTGCGCGGCGATCGCACCGGTGATGTGGCGATTTTTCCCGATTTGCGGCGCGAGGCGGATATCATCAGCGTGCTGCACCGTTGCGGCATTCCGGTGCCGGAAATTCATGGCTATCTCGCCGATCCGCCCTGCATCGTGATGGAGGCGATCAAAGGCACGCGCGATCTGTCAGCCCTGTCACCGCAGGAGCAAAGCGCCGTCGGGCGCGAATATATGACCGCGGTGGCGGCGATGCACAAGCTGCCGGTCTCCGCCTTTGCCGGGGTGGATATCCGTGTGCCCGAGGGCGCCGAGGAGATCGCGCTGGTCGGTCTCAACACCTATCTGCCGCAATATCTGCGCACCAAGCGCCGGGCGGAACCTTTGCTGGAATTTGTCATTCAATGGATCCGCCGCAACGTGCGAAAGCACCGGACGCAGGCCAGCTTCATCCAGTTCGATTCCGGGCAGTTTCTGGTTCACGACCAGAAGATGACCAGGCTCTATGATTTCGAGTTCAGCATGATCGGCGATCCCATGGTCGATCTGGCGACAATGGGCATGCGCAACACGATCGAGCCGCTTGGCGCGCCGCTGGCGGAGCTGTTCGGCTATTATGCCGAGGCGAGTGGCGAGCCGGTCGATCACGATGCGGTGCTGTTTCATGTGTTGCAGTTTTCGCTGCTGGGCACGATGCAGTTCACCGGAACCGTCGCCGATCCGCGCCCCGCCGATCCGCATTCGGTCTATCTCCAGTTCGACCTCGCGCTGCGCCGGTCGATCCTGCTCGCCCTGTCGCAACTGAGCGGGGTGCCGCTGCCCGAACTGCCGCCGCTGGTGGAGCGGACCGGCGACAATGCCACCCTGATCCGCAAGTTGAGCGATACGCTGGCGGGCATCGCGACCAAGGACGCTGTTGCCGAGGGGCAGAAGGGGCAGGCGGCGGAACTGATCGAATGGGTGGCAAGAGCCGATGCCTTTGGCGCCGACATGGTGGCCCGCAATATGGCCGATGTCGGCGCGTTTCTGGGGCAGGACTTTGCCGATTGGCCCGCCGCGCAAGCGGCGCTGGAGGGTTTTGTGCTGGCGGCCGGGCCCGAACAGGACGCCGCGCTGATCTCGCTGCTGGGCGCGATCGAGGGGCGCCGGCTGCAGGTGTTC
>CAIWFP010000088.1 GCA_903911985.1 uncultured Sphingomonadales bacterium | reverse complement strand
TCGCCGGCCGCCAAAAAACCCGCCCTTGCACATGGCCGGGCACCACCCCATCTGGCAATGCGAGCCCCTTGCAATAAGCGCGCGCCCTTATCGCAGCGCCCCCTGTTCGAAAGCCTGCCCGCCATGATTGAAATCCGCCCCTTCGCCGCCCTTGGAGCCGCCGATCACGGCTGGCTCGATGCCCGCCACCATTTCAGCTTCGCCTCCTATCGCGATCCCTCCCGCATGGGCTGGGGCGCCATCCGCGTGTGGAACGACGATACCATAGCGCCCCACACCGGCTTTGATCCGCACCCCCATGCCGATATGGAAATCGTCACCTTCGTGCGCACCGGGGCCATCACCCATCAGGACAGCCTCGGCAATCGCGGCGTGACGCCTGCGGGCGATGTGCAGGTGATGAGCGCCGGCAGCGGCATCCGCCATTCCGAGCATAATCTCGAAGACGAGACCACCACCCTGTTCCAGATCTGGATCATCCCCGAGGCGACAGGCGGCGAGCCCTATTGGGGCCAGCGCGCCTTCCCAAGGGGGAATCGCGCAGGCCACTGGGTCATCGTCGCCTCCGGCACGCCCGACAAGGACGATGCCCTGCCCATCCGCGCCGATGCCAGGGTTCTGGCCGCCACGCTGAAGGCGGGCGAAACCATTAGCTACGCGGCGGACCCCGCCCGCCACCAGTATCTGGTGGCCCCTGTGGGCCGCATCCGCGTCAATGGCGCCGAAGCCGCCCCGCGCGACGGCATCGCCATCACCGGGGAGAGCAGCATCGCGCTGACCGCGCTGGAGGATTGCGAAGTGGTGATGGTGGACGCGCGCTAGCCGTCACACCATGGCGGCAAACACCACCGCCGCACAGGCCACGCCGATCACCTGACTCCACCGGTCGCGCACGGCAAAGACGATGGGATCATCGTTCATCCACCCGCGCCTTGTGATCACCAGCATCCGGCTGATCCAAGAAAGCAGCAGCACGCAGAGGAAAAACAGCCGGTCGGGATGGACATAGGCCGCCCGCTCCTGCGCGGTGTTGATATAGAGCGCCAGCACCAGCACGGCATTATACCCCGCCGCCGCCGACATGGCCTCGATCACCGGCAGATCCGCCAGCATATAGCCGCGCCCGGCAATTTCCGCCGTGGTGTCGGTGCGCCCGGCATGCACCCGGCTCACCAGCTCGGCCGAGCGTTTGAGCAGCGCCAGGCTGAGGAAGATGAAGATCGCCAGCGCCTCCATCCACAGCGACAGTTCCGTACCGCTGGCATGGCCGCCGGCGACCATCCGCATGCCATAGAGCATGGCCAGCGTGATGACATCGACCACCGGCTTGCGCTTGAGGTAGAAGGAATAGGCGCTGGTCAGCAGGTAATAGGCCCCCATCACCCAGACGAAATCACCCGGCAGCGCCGCGCCAAGGCCAAAGCCCGCGACCAGCAACGCCGCCGCCAGCGCCATCCCCCCCAGCGCCGGCACCGCGCCGCAAGCAAAGGGCCTGCGGCATTTGCGCGGATGCGCCCGGTCCCCGGCCAGATCCAGCAAGTCGTTGGTAATATAGACACTCGACGCGCAAAGGCTGAAAGCGAGGAACGCCACCAGCAGCACGCCGATATGGGCAAAAAGCACATGCCCGGCGGCGGCCGGCGCAAACACCAGCAGGTTCTTCAGCCACTGGTGCGGCCGCATCGCCTTCAGATAGGCGCGCGCCCCGCCCCCTTCATGGGGCAACACCCGCGGCCGCGCATGGCGCGCCGTCAGCGTGCGGGCAAGGCCGCGGCTGCCGCCTGCCAGATAGGCGGTATGCACCTGCTCCC
>CAIWFP010000087.1 GCA_903911985.1 uncultured Sphingomonadales bacterium | reverse complement strand
GCCAGGTGCTGGGCGCGCTGATGCAACCGGGCGTGGGTGCGGTCTCCTGCCTTTATGTTGGCCGGGGTGATGCCGGGGTGTGGAGCCGGATTGGCGCGGCGATGATCACCACCCAATCCGCCCCCAACATCATCGTTGGCCTCTCCGGTGGTCTCGCCCGGCCCTGCATGGGCTCTACCATCGCCCTGCGGCGCGAAACGCTGGAGGCCATCGGCGGCTTCGAGCGCTTTGCCGATGTGCTGGCCGATGATTACGCCATAGGCGAGGCGGTGGCGGCGCTGGGGTTGAGCGTGGCGGTGCCGCCCCTGCTCCTCACCCATGCGGGCGCGGAAGCGTCGCTGGGCGAATTGTGGCGCCATTTCCTGCGCTGGGCGGTGACGATTCGCGACCTGCGCCCGGGTGGCCATGTCGGATCGGTGGTAACACACCCTCTACCGCTGGCGTTGCTGGCGCTGCTTTTTGCGGGGCATACGGGCCTGTTGCCGGTCTGCGTGGCTCTCGTTGCCATGGCTATTGCGGCGCGTTTGCTGGTGGCCGTGGCGATGGGCCGTGCCTCTGGCAAGGCAAGAACGCCGCTATGGTGCATTGCGGCAGGCGACATACTCGGATTTATGGTCTATGGGGCCAGCCTGTTTGCACGAAGAATTGAATGGCGCGGCACGCGCCTGACCATGACCACCCCCGGGCGGATCACCGCCAGAGACCAGAACGCGCGGGATCTCCGCCTGAACCGCTAGAGAGCATGATGAAGAAGCGAACCCTATTTCTCCAAGGCCCCTCTTTCGATGGCTATGATGGCGGCGCCGGTGCCCGCTATCAGATGAAGCGCGAGGTCAAGAGCTTCTGGTATCCCACCTGGATCGCCCAGCCCGCCGCTCTGGTCGAGGGTTCCAAGCTGATCGACGCCCCCGCGCATGATCTGTCTTGGGACGATATCGCCCATGAGTTCGACGAGCGCGATCTGGTGATCCTGCACACCTCCACCCCCAGCTTCAATCAGGACATCCGCACGGCAAAGCTCATCAAGGAGCGCAACCCGAACTGCATGGTCGGCTTCGTCGGCGCGAAGGTGATGATCGAGGACGAGGCGAGCCTGAAGGCCAGCCCCGACATCGATTTCGTCTGCCGCGAGGAATACGACTTCACCTGCGTCGATCTGGCCGAGGGCAAGCCGCTGGCCGAGGTGGACGGCATCACCTGGCGCGCAGCCGATGGCAGCATCGTGCGCAACAAGGACCGCGCCGCGATCGAGGACATGGATGTGCTGCCGATGGTCAGCCCCATCTACAAGCGCGACCTTGATTCCACGAAATATTACGGCGGCTATCAGCGCCACCCCTACGTCAGCTTCTACACCGGGCGCGGCTGCAAGAGCCGCTGCACCTTCTGCCTGTGGCCGCAGACCATCTCGGGCCACAACTATCGCTATCGCACCGTGCCCAAGGTCATCGAGGAGGTGAAATTCATCCTCAGGGAAATGCCCGAGGTGAAGGAAATCTTCTTCGACGACGACACGCTGGCCGACGCCCACGCGCATGTGACCGAACTGTCGCGCGAGCTGCGCAAGCTGGGCTTCGGCACCAAGGGCTTCCCGGTCACCTGGGGCTGCAACGCCAAGGCGAATGTCCCCTATAATGTGCTGAAGGAAATGAAGGCGGGCGGCTGCCGCGTGTTGCTGGTCGGCTATGAAAGCGGCAACCAGCAGATCCTGCACAACATCAAGAAGGGCCTGCGCACCGATGTGGCGCGCCAGTTCACCAAGGATGCGCATTCGCTGGGCCTGACCATCCACGGCACCTTCATCCTCGGCCTTCCCGGCGAAACGCTGGAGACGATCGAGGAGACGATCAACTATGCCAAGGAACTCAATCCGCACACCATTCAGGTGAGCCTGGCCGCGCCCTATCCCGGCACCTTCCTCTACAAGCAGGCGACCGAAAACGGCTGGTTCGACAACAGCAACAGCCTCTTGGACGATGACGGCAACCAGATCGCCCAGCTCTCCTATCCGCACCTCCACGCCACGGTGATCTTCGACAAGGTCGAGGAGTTTTACCGGCGCTACTACTTCCGCCCCAGCAAGATCGCCTCGATCATGGGCGAGATGCTGCGCGATTGGGACATGATGAAGCGCCGCCTGCGCGAGGGTGTCGAATTCTTCGACTTCCTGCGTCGCCGGAAAGAAGTGGCCTGAGCCAAACCGCGTCTGACGGAGGCGGGACGGGCGTGAGATATCTGATCGTCACCGCCGATGACTTCGGCGCCGCTCGGTGCGTGAACGAGGCGGTGGAGATCGCCCACACCCAGGGCATCCTCACCGCCGCCAGCCTGATGGTGGCGGGCGAGGCGGTAGACGATGCGGTTGAGCGCGCGCACCGCCTGCCCGGTCTGGGCGTGGGGCTGCACATTGTGCTGGCCGATGGGCGGCCGGTGCTGCCGCCCGGCGCGGTGCCCGCGCTGGTGGGGTCTGACGGGCGCTTCAGGGACATGATCCGCACCGCCTTTGCCATCGCCCTGTGGCCCCCGGCACGGCGCCAGATGCGCGCCGAGGTCTCCGCGCAATTCGCAAGGTTTGCCGCCACGGGCCTCCCGCTGGATCATGTCAATTCCCACAAGCATTTTCACCTCCACCCGATGATCGCCTCCGCCATTGTCGATGCGGGCAAGCGCCACGGGCTGGCCGCCATGCGCGTGCCGGTGGAGCCGGGCATAGCGGGCCTCGCCGCCGCATTGATGCGCTGGTGGGCCGGGCGGCTGGGCAAACGGCTGCGCCGCGCGGGGCTGGCGGTTAACGACCGGGTCGCGGGCCTTGCCGCCACCGGCCAGTTCGATACGCCCCGCATGGTGAAGGCCATCGACAGCCTCGCCGATGGCGTGACCGAGCTTTATTGCCACCCCGCCACAGCCGACGCCTATCCCGGTTCGGCGCCCGGCTATCGCTATCGGGAGGAACTGGCCGCGCTTACCGCCCCGCAGGCACGCGCCGCCGTCATCGCCAGCGGAGCAGGCCACGGGAATTTTCGCCAAGCCCTCAATCCGCCACAATCTCCGGTGACAGGGCAAGTCACACCCCTTCGCGCGTGAGTGCCATGATCGCCAGCCAGATCGCCTTTCTCAGCCTCGCCATCGCGCCCATTGACGCGCCGGCGGCCTCTCCCGCGCCGCAGATGGCGCCGGCCGTCGCCGGGGATGCAAGTCCAGCCGGGGTGGCTGCCTCCCCCACGGCCAGCGCAACGCCCAGCCCCGTTCCCGCTCAGGCCCCCGCCTCCGTTCAGGCCCCCGCCTCCGTTCAGGCCCCGGTTGCCGATCCGGCCAAAACCACCGCCCCGGTCACGCCCCCCGCCGCCAGCCCCGCCGCCAGCCCCGCCACCGACCCTGGCGCAACCCCTGCCCCGCAAGCCGCCGCCGCGCCCGCGTTCATGGACGAGCCGCCTGTCGCCCCCCCTCGCGATCCATTCGAACATTTCAACCGGGTCAGCTACGCCATCTCGCAGCCGATCGACCGCTTCGTGCTGCGCCCGGCGGCGATGGTCTACAAGAAGGTGGTGCCGCATATTCTGCGCGATGGCGTGCGCAATTTTCTCGCCAATTTGTTCACGCCCGTCATCCTCGTGAACGATGTGCTGCAATTGCGGCCCAAACGCGCGCTGCACACCACCACCCGCTTTTTGCTGAATGCCACGCTGGGTATCGGCGGTGTGTTCGATGTGGCCAAGCGCCATCCCTTTGCCATCAAGGCGCATCCCAACGGCTTTGCCGATACTCTGGGCTATTACGGGGTGCCCTCGGGCCCCTATATCTATCTGCCGGTGGTTGGCCCGGCCAGCCCGCGCGACGCGGCCGGCTATTTCGCCGACTGGTTCAGCCAGCCCCGCCTGCTCAACCGCATGCTCAACCCCGACAAGGACAAGCCGCTGATCCGCAGCAAGCTGGTTCTGGGCCAAAAAAGCATGATCACCATGATCGTGGGCGGGCTGGACCAGCGGGCCGAGAACGACGACGCGCTGAAGGCGATTACCGCGCAGGCGGTCGATCCCTATGCCACCTTGCGCTCGTCCTACCTGCAATCGCGCGAGGGCGAAATCGCCGCGCTCAAGGGGACTGACGGCACCGCCCAGGCCAACGCCCCATTCGACGATCCGCTGCGCGATCCGGCGGAAAAATCGCAGGCTGGCCCACAACTGGGCACACCGGTCCCCCGCTAGAACGGGCGCTCTACGAATTGGCGTCGGCGCGGTCCCTGTCGTGCCGGGTGTCGTGCCGGGTGTCGTGCCGGGTTTCGCGCCGGGTGTCGCGCCGGGTGTCGCGCCGGGCACGATACTCCAGCCACGGCCATGCCAGCAGCGCCGTGCCGAATGCGACATCGCGCAGCCGCAGCACCAGGCTTAGCGCCAAGGCAGGAGCCGGAGCCACACCCAGCGCCGCGCCGGCCAGCACCGCGCCCGCCTCCTGCATCACCAGCCCGCCGGGCACGAAGAACAGGATCATCCGCGCCGAAGTGGCCGCGCTCTCGATGGCCAGCGCGCCAAACAGCGAGAGGTGCAGGCCAAACACCTGCCCCGCCAGCCACACCTGCACACCGCTGAGGCCCCAGGCGAAGAAATGCAGCACAATCGCCAGCGGCAGCCCGGCGCGCTGTCGGCGCATCTCGCGCCGCATCAGCAGCGCCTCGGCCCGCAGACGCCGGGCAAGATGATGCCTGCGCCCGTTCCGCCGCCACCAGCTTCTCGCCAGCAGGGCCGAGGCCAGGGCCAGCGCGGCGATGAGCCACCACACCAATGACGGGCCGCTGAGCGCGAAACCGGGCATGCCCGAGCGCGCCCAGAACCGCGCCAGCACCCAAAAGGCCAGACCCATATAGGGCAGCTCGGCCAGCACCTCGGCGGCGATGTCGAGCGCGCGCAGACTCACCGCCGCGCGCGGACGGCCCCCGGCCAGCACCAGCACCCGCGCACCCACGGCCTCGCCCAGACCGGGCGGGAAGATCAGCAGATTATGCGCCGCGTCGCGCACCAGCCGGGCGACAAAGCTGGTGCGAAACGGCACGCCCATTTTAAGCGCCTGCTGCGCCGCCGTGCACAGCAAAATCGCCAGCAGCTGCACCGGCAGCACCGCCAGCACCGCGCGCGGGTCGATGCGGTGGATGGCGTCGGCCAGCAAGGCGCGCAAGGCCCCATTGGCCGCTACCCCGCCCACCAGCGCCAGCAGAATCGCCAGGGGCAGGCCGATGCTGGTCAGCCAGTTGGTTTTGCCGCGCTGCGCTTCGCCATCATGTGTCATGCCGGCGCCTTAGGGGGCGGGGGCGGGGGCTGGCAAGCATGGGATTGCCCTCCTGTCCTCGCCCACCGCGCCATCTGGCCAACTTGCCGCGCCCCACTTACCCCGGCCCAATCCGCATAGCCTATTGTCGCGAGGGGCATTTTCGGCCAGAGCCGGGCGCGATGCTGTCCCTCAGGCTCAGACAGGCGATTCTGCTCGCCGCACGCCACCCGCTGGCCACGCTGGCGCTTGCGCTGGCGCTGGTGGCCGCCGCGTTGTTCTACACCGTCGGCGCCTTCGACATGTCCACCGACACCGGCGCGCTGATCTCGGCCAAAACCGCCTGGCGGGTGGACGAGGCCGGGGTGGAAAACCGCTTTCCCCAGCAGAAGGACGCCATTCTCGTGGTGGTGGATGGCGCAACGCCAGAGCTGGCCGAGGATGCCGCCGCCCGGCTATCCGACGCGCTGAGTGCCGACACCGCCCATTTCGTGCTGGTGCGCCGACCGGATGGCGGCGCCTTTTTCGCCCGCGAAGGGCTGCTGTTCGCCTCGCTGGGCACGGTGAAGGATACCACCGAGCGGCTGATCGCGGCGCAACCCCTGCTGGGCCCGCTGGCCTCCGACCCTTCCTTGCGTGGTATCGCCCGCGCGCTGGACACCGCCGCCTCGGGCGCCGCCTCCGGCCATGGTGATGCCGCCGCGACCGCTCGTCTGGACCGGCCGCTGGCATCCCTGTCCGGCGCCATCGATGGCTCGCTGGCCGGGCATGGCGGCTATTTCTCGTGGCAGCGGCTGTTTGGCGACGGCACCGGCACCGGCCAAATGACGGCGCCCACCCGGCGGGTAATTCTGGCCCAGCCGCGCCTGCAATTCGGCGATCTGCAACCCGGCGAGGAAGCCGCGGGTTCCCTTCGCGCCCATGCCGCCGCGCTGGGGCTGGATGCGGCGCATGGCGTGCATATTGGCGTGACCGGCGAGGTGCCGCTGGCCGACGAGGAATTCGGCTCCATCCGCGACAATATCGGCTTTGTCGGCGCTCTCATGGGCGCGGCCATGCTGCTCACCCTGTTTCTCGCGACCACCTCGCTGCGCGAGGTTCTGGCGATCGTCATCACCATTGTCGCTGGCCTTGCCATTACCACCGCGCTGGGGCTGGCGGCGGTGCACCGGCTGAACCTGATCTCGGTGGCCTTCATCCCGCTGTTCGTCGGGCTGGGGGTGGATTTCGGCATTCAGGTGACGGTGCGTTTCAATGCCGAACGCCACGCCGGGGCCGAGCCGATGGAGGCCCTCACCCGCATGGCCGCCGCCATTGGCGAGCCCTTGCTCACCGCCGCTGCCGCCATCTTCCTCGCGCTGGGGGCGTTTTTGCCCACCGCCTATGTCGGGATCGCCGAGCTGGGGGTTATCGCGGGCGTGGGCATGATCATCGCCTTTGTGCTCAACATCACCCTGCTGCCCGCGCTACTGGTGCTGCTGCATCCCCACGAACCCAAGCACGATGTGGGCTGGCATGGTGCCGCGCCGATCGACAACTGGCTGGAGGTGAACCGTCGCCGCATCCTGTTCGCCTTTGTGGCGGCGATGGCGGTGTCGATCGCCATCCTGCCGTGGGTCCGG
>CAIWFP010000086.1 GCA_903911985.1 uncultured Sphingomonadales bacterium | reverse complement strand
CAGCACGAAATGGCAGGTGCCGTCGGCCTGATCCACCACCTCGTTCACCGTCAGCGAGACGCCATCCACGGTGATGGAGCCCTTGGCCGCCAGATAGGGGGCCAGTTCCGCAGGCGCGGAAATCTCCAGCCGCAGCGATTCGCCCACCGGGGCCACGCTCACCACCTGCCCCACGCCATCGACATGGCCGGTGACGATATGGCCGCCCAACTCGTCGCCCAGCTTCAGCGCGGGTTCCAGATTGAGGCCCGCGCCCTCCAGCCAGTGATCCGGGGCGGTGCGGGCCATCGTCTCGCCCGAAATATCCACGGCAAACCATGCGTCACCGGCTGTTCCGCCGCGATCCACCACGGTGAGGCATACCCCCGAGCAGGCGATGGAAGCGCCAATGGCGATGCTTGCCGGATCGAACGGGCAGGCGATGGTGGCGTGAAGGTCACCCGTATGGCGAGCCTCTCGAATGGTGCCGATGGCGGTAACTATTCCGGTGAACATGGGGTGGCCTCGTAAACTTCCAGAGTGTCGTTGCCAAGCTGGCGGCTATCGGCAAGCTGCCAGCACCCATGCGCCTCGGCAAGGGTGGAAAGGCCGATGTCGCCAATGGCCGGCAGGCCGCCACCGATGATGATGGGCGCGCGGTAGAGCAGGATCCGGTCCACCAGATTGGCGGCGAGGAAGGCGGCCGCAGCGCCCCCGCCGCCCTCGATGAAGAGATATTGCACATCGGCCATGGCGCTAATGTCTTGCGGGTTGGCCAGCGCCTGCCAGCCACCCGGCGCTGCTCCGCGCGTCAGCACCCAGCGTTCGGGGCTGCGCGCCTCCAGCCCGGGCAGGCGGACATCGAGACGCGGCGCGTCGGCGCGCAGCGTGGCGCCGCCCACGAGGATGGCATCGGCCTGCGCGCGCATGGCATGGGCGTGGGCGCGGGCTTGCGGCCCGGTGATCCACTGGCTCTCGCCATCCGCCCGGGCGATGCAGCCATCGAGCGAGGTGGCCAGCTTCAGCGTCACCTGCGGGCGCCCCTTCACCCGCTGGGAAAAATAGCCCGCAAGGCTGGCGTGGGCCTCGCGCGAGGCAATGACCTCGGCGGCAATGCCCGCCGCGCGAATACGGGCGAGGCCAGCGCCGGCGGTGCGCGGGTCGGGGTCGGCACATCCGATCACCACCCGGGCGACACCCGATGCCGCGACCAGATCGGCACAGGCCGGGCCGCGCGGGGAAGCATGGGCGCATGGCTCCAGCGTGACATAGAGCGTGGCACCCTTCGCCGCCTCTCCCGCTGTTGCCAACGCGATGGCTTCGGCATGGGGGCGTCCGCCCGGCTGGGTGAAGCCGCGTGCCAAAACCAGCCCATCGCGCACCAGCAGGGCGCCCACCGCCGGATTTGGCCGGCTGAGCGGGCGGGCGCGGGCGGCAAGCGCGGCGGTGGCCGCCATCCAGCGCCGGTCAGTCTGCTGCAGATCAGGGGCGGCGGTCATCGCGGGGAGCCGGATGCCTCTTTCGCACCCTTTTCAGGCACGGCGAGCGAGGCCGATCCCGCGGCATAGAGCTTGGCCTCGCGCGCGGCGCTGGCGCTGGCCTCGGCGGCGGCATCGGCCCGCGCCTTGGCGTCGATGGCATCCACATCCATGCCGGTGGCGCGGCCCAATGATTTATAGATGCCCCGCACCAATTCATCGCGCTTGGCCTGTTCGGCGGCGAGGCGATCCTTGCGTTGCTGGTTGGCGATGTTGCCGGCGAGGATCTCGGCATCGCTGCGGCCCGGGCGCCAGCTGGTGATATAGTCGATATGTGGCGGGCGCGGCAGAATGCGCGCCTCCTCGTGGGTGACCAGCGAGAACACCACCCATGTCGTCGCGGCAGCCAGGGCAACGAAGCGCCAGCGGTGCTGGCCCGCCGTTTGATAGACCGCGCGGAAATCGGCGATGGCGCCGACGGGGCGCACATTCTTCCAGAAAGACGCGGGCTTTTTTGGCGAGGGCTGGTTGCTGAGGGGCATGCGGCCGGTGTTAGTCGTTTGCGCGGGGGATTGCCAGAGGCTGGACCGGTGGTGGGTTCAGCCTCTGGGCGGGCGCCCGGATTGGCCGGGCCTGCTCAGCCAAACCACGCGTAGAGGCCACGCCCTTCGCGCTTCAACCAGCCATTGGCCTCGGCGATATCGCCTTCGAACAATTGGGCAAGCAGGGCGTGAAAATCGGCAGAATGGTCGAAATGAATGAGATGGGCCACCTCATGGGCCACCACCGAGCGGCGCACCCGGTCGGGCGCCAGAACCAGCCGCCAGTTGATCCGGACAATGCCGGTGGATGAACAGCTGCCCCAGCGTGCCCGGGCGTTGGACAGGGCCAGTTTGGGCCGAGGCTGGCCGGCGAGGGTTGCGTAATGGGCAAGATCCTGCGCCAGCAGGGCCTTGGCCTCGGCCATCAGCCAGCGGCGCAGGCGGGTGTCCAGCCCCTCCGCCGGGCCGCCGATTCGAAGCATGCCGTCACCCGCGTGGGGGCGGCGGGGATGGGCGGGGTCGTGGGCAATTTCCAGCGCCGCGCCGCGAAAGGGCAGGGCGGCGCCCGGGCTTATGGATTGGCGCGGGGCGACGCTGGCGAGTTGCTCGGCCAGCCAGTCGGCGCGGGCGCGGGCAAAGGCGAGGGCCTCGGCGCCATGGCCCCAGCGCGGCATGGAAACGCGCACTTCGCTACCATCCGGAGAAAGGCGCAGCGTCATCCGGCGCGCGCGCGGCAGGCGGCGGATGATCAGCGGCAGACGGTGCTCGCCGACGGTGACCAGCGGTGGGGCGGGCGCCTCGCGATCTTTCCGGGGTTTGGCCCCGGCGCCGCGCCGCGCTGCATCGCGCCCCTTTGCGGGGGCCGCGCCAACACCCAGCAGCCAATCAAGCATGGCCCGGTGCCGTGACGGTGCCGCCATCAGTCATCGGCATCCCCGCCGCCGGGGCCGGGCCAGACGATGTGCTGCTCCAGCGGGCCGGCAATGGTCTCGGAAATGGCCTTGCCGATCACCGATGCGCGGGCCTGATGCACGCTGTCGCGATCGCCACTCACCAGATAGTGCCATGCGGGCAGGGGCTTGTCCGAAGCGCGCAGGCGATAGGCGCAAGTGTCGGGCAGCCAGCCGATGCTGCCGGCCAGACGCGGGGTAAGCCGCACACAATCGGGCACATAGGCGCGGCGGTTGCGATAATCGGCGCAGCGGGCGGTGGAAAGGTCCAGCAGCTTGCACGCAACATTGGTGCGATAGATTTGGCCGGTGTCCTCATCCTCGACCTTGTGCAGGCAGCATTTGCCGCAGCCATCGCACAGGGCCTCCCACTCCTCGCGCGAAAGGCTGGCGAGCGGGCGCTCCCAGAACGGGCTGGCACCGGCGGTTTTTGCGGGAAGTGTCATGGCGCCGGGCGCACCCATTTTTCCAGATCCGCCGCCACGGCCTTGTCGCCCTGTTCCACCGGCAACATCTCGATTGGCTCGCCGCCGCGGCCCATGAGGTAGGCAATGCGGCTGTGGTCCATCAGATAGCCGCCGGGCGTGGTTTTGCCCCGGGTGTAGTAAACGGCGAAGGCCTTGGCGGCCTGGTCCACTTGCGCGGGTGTGCCGGTGAGGCCGATGAGGCGGGGCCGGAAGCCGGGCGGCGAAAAGGCGGCGGCAAACTGGCCGACGACGCTGGGCGTGTCGCGCGAGGGGTCTATGGTGATGAACATCGGGCGGATCTGATCAGCCAGCTCGGGGTGGGCCCTGGCGAAGATCGCCAGCCCGCGCATCGTCACGCCGATGTCCGTGGGGCAGGCATCGGGGCAGAAGGTGTAGCCAAAATAGACGATGCGATAGGAGCCGGCAAAATCGCTCCAGCGCAGGCTATGGCCATCCTTGTCCACCAGCGTGAAGGGCCCGCCGATGGCGGCGCCGGCCAGCGGCGCCTGCGCCATGTCGGGCTGGTCGGCCTGATGCCCGGGGCCACAGCCGCCCAGCGCAGCCGTAACCAGCATCGCGCAGGCCAGCCGAACCGCCCGCGCGGGCAGGCGGAGGCGGACGGTCGAATGGGCGGCGAGGGAGCGATGCTGCTTGATCATGGCGCGGCGGTTCATGCTCTGCTAAGGCGCGGCTGGCAAGCTGTGATAACGGGCCACGCGGCCACGCGATACGGTCATATGGATCTGGAGCACCCCGGCTGATTTCCCTATCACGCAAGGTGCCCGGCATGGAAAGGATTGAGCGGTGAAGTTCAGGCTTTGGTCTCGCGTTATGCTGCCGGTCGTCGCCGGCGCGTTGATGGGCGCTTTGGTGCTGCCCGGCGCGGCGATGGCCCAGTTTACCGCCAGCTATAAATTCCTGCAGGCCGTGCGCGACAAGGAAGGGCAGACCGTGCTCGATGCGCTGAACGACACCAGCGTGAACGTCGTCAACACCCGCGATTCATCGAACGGGCAAACGGCGCTGCACATCGTGACCGCCCGGCGCGACAAGGAATGGATGGAGTTCCTGCTGGCCAAGGGCGCCGATGCCAACGCGCGCGACGGCCATGGCGATACCCCGCTGGAGGTGGCTTCGAACTTCGGCTTTGTCGAGGGGATCGACGTTCTGCTCAAATATGGCGCCCGGGTGGACGAGCCTTCGTCCACGGGTGAAACGCCCCTGATCGCGGCTGTGCATCGGCGCGATCTGGCGATGATGCGGGTGTTGCTGGCCGGTGGGGCCAACCCTGATCGCGCCGATAATTCCGGTCGGTCCGCGCGCGATTACGCCATGCTGGGCGGCAAGAACAACAGTCTGATCACGGTGATCGAGAGCGCGAGCCAGACCAAGGGCAATGTCGGCACCGTCACCTACGGCCCCAAGCTGTGAGTGGGGCGGCTTCTCTGGAGGCCATTCGGCAGGCGCTGGCCCCGGCCATTGCCGAGGCCGCCGCATTTGACGGCTGGAGCGCGGATGCGGTGCGGAATGCGGCGCTGGATTCCGGGCGGGATCTGGGCATTTCGCCCGATCTGGCCCTGCTGGCCTTTGATGGCGGGAAGGCGATGGCGATGATCGCCGCGTGGATCGCGCATGTCGATACGGCAATGGTGGCGGCGGTGCCCGCGGCGGAGCTTGCGGGACTGTCGGTGCGCAAGCGCATCCGCCGTCTGGTGGTGGCGCGGCTTGATGCCATCGCGGGCCGGGAAGAGGCGCTGCGCCGGGCCTTGGCGATTATGGCGCTACCGCGCAATCTGGCTCGATCGGCGCGAATGGGCTGGGCCAGTGCCGATGCCATGTGGCGGCTGGCAGGGGACGCGGCGGCCGATTACAATCATTATACCAAGCGGGCCACGCTTGGCGGACTTTATGCGGCCACCCTGTCGGTGTTTGCCGGTGACACCAGCGAGGGCAAGGCCGAAACACTGGCCTTCCTCGATCGGCGGATTGACGGCGTGATGCGGTTTGAAAAGGCCAAGGCACAGTTGTTGGGCGACAATCGCCACCATTTCAGCCCGGCGCGGTTTCTGGGGCGGCTGCGATATCCGGTGAGTTAGCGCCTTCCTCCCGGCAGGCCCGCAGTTCAGGCGGGCAGCGCGGGCGGGGTTTGGGAACGCAAGGATTGGGGTGGGAAAGTTGTTATTGCGAATCTATTGCAATTACGTCCGGGGTTTGGCAGTCTCCCGGCATGAATGACGCCGCGACCACGCCGGGAACCTCCGTCTTCCCAAGCCTTGATACGTTACGATGTGGTCAGACCGCGCGCATTGCGGCGGTCGATTGGACGGTGCTGGCGGAGGATGAGGGCCGCCGTCTCCGGGCGCTGGGCATCGATGTGGGAGCAACCGTGACGCTTGCCCACCGCGGGGTGTTTGGCGGGCGGGATCCGCTGGCCCTCACCGTGGGCCGGATGACCGTGGCACTGCGCCGGGCCCATGCCCGGGCGATGACCGTGGAGCCGGGGCCAGTGGAGTCTGGGCCAGTGGAGGCGGTTTCACCATGACGCAACTTTTGGCCGAAAGCCCCATAACCGCGCGCCCGGCTCTGCGCACCGCCGCCCTTGTCGGCAACCCCAATGCGGGCAAAAGCGCGCTGTTCAACGCGCTCACCGGCGCCCGCCAGAAGATCGCCAATTACGCCGGCGTTACGGTGGAGCGCAAGGCTGGGCGCCTTTTGCTGCCCTCGGGCGAGACGGTGGAATTGACCGACCTGCCCGGCAGCTACAGTCTCCATCCCACCAGCCCGGACGAGGAAGTGACCCGTTCCGTCGTGATGGGCGAATTCCCCGGCGAGCCGGCACCAGAGGTGCTGGTGGTGGTGCTGGATGCCAGCAATCTGGAGCAGCATCTGGTCTTCGCGCAGGAAATCCTTGCGCTGGGCCGGCCAACGGTGGTGGCGCTCAACATGGTCGATCTGGCCACGCGTGACGGGCTTGTGCTGGATGCCGATGCCCTGGCTCAGGCGCTGGGCGTGCCGGTCATTCCCACCATCGCGGTGCGACGGCAGGGGCTGGCCGAGCTGGCCGCCGCGATCGAGGCGGCCGAGGGCAGGGCGATGGCACTCGGCGCCTCACACCCCCGCGCCCATCTCGACATGGCCGAGCGGCGGATGGAGGCACGCGCCATCGCCGAGGCAACGATCATCTCAGAAACCACGCGCCACCGGGTTTATTCGCGGCTGGATGGCGTGCTGTTGCACCCATGGGCCGGACCGATCGTGCTGTTCGCGCTGTTGTTCGTGGTGTTTCAGGCGGTATTTTCCGGGGCCAAGCCCTTTGCCGACGCCTTGCAGGCCGGGGTCGATTTTATCTCTGCCAGCGTGCGGGCGCATATGGCGCCCGGGCTGGGCCGCGATCTGCTGACGGATGGCGTGCTGGCGGGCGTCGGCAGTGTGGTGGTGTTCCTGCCGCAGATCATCATTCTGTTCTTCTTCATCCTCAGCCTTGAGGCATCGGGCTATATGGCGCGGGCGGCCTTTCTGATGGACCGGATGATGGCCAGCGTCGGCCTGTCGGGGCGCAGCTTCATCCCGCTGCTCTCCAGCTTCGCCTGCGCGGTGCCGGGCATTATGGCGACGCGTTCCATCACCGACCCGAAAGACCGGCTGACCACCATCCTGATCGCGCCGCTGATGACCTGCTCGGCCAGGCTTCCGGTCTATGCGGTGATTATCGCCGCCTTCATTCCGCATCGCGCGGTGGGCACAGGGCCGGTTCTGGGCCTGATCGGCCTGCAGGGGCTGGTGCTGTTTGTCCTCTATCTATCGGGCATTGTCGGGGCGATGGTGGTGGCGATGCTGCTGCGCGGCAGCCTCACCAAGGGCGCGGCGAGCGGTTTCATCATGGAGCTGCCCAAATATCAGCTGCCGCGCGTCAAGGATCTGGCCATTGGCCTGTGGCAGCGCGCGTGGATCTTTTTGCGGCGGGCGGGCACCATCATCTTTCAGGTGACGGTGATCCTGTGGCTGCTGCTCAATTTTCCGCGCGCCGAGCATGGCAGGGATCAGATCGACGCCTCCATTGCCGGGCATATCGCCAACGGCCTGGCGGTGGTGGTGAAGCCGATCGGCTTCAACCGCGATATTGCCCTCGCGCTCATCCCGGCGATGGCCGCGCGCGAGGTTTCGGTCAGCTCGCTGGCGACGACCTATGCCGTGGGCGCCGGAAGCGAGGGGGGCGCCAATGAGGCGACGACCAGCCATGCGCTGGTCGATCAGCTCAAACGCCACTGGACCCTGCCGATGGCGCTGGCCTTTCTCGCCTGGTTCGTTTTTGCGCCGCAATGCATGAGCACCATCGCCGTCACCCGCCGCGAGACCAACGGCTGGAAATGGCCGATGTTCATGCTGGGCTATATGTTCGTGCTGGCCTATGCGGCGGCGGGCGCCACCTTCTGGCTGGCCAGAGCGGCGGGACTATAGCCCGCGCTGATCGCCGCTTGGCGGGGGATAGTGGTCGCGCCCAATCTGGCGGGACGGGGCCAAGTTCGATAGGCCCCGCTTTTGCGCATCAGGCAAAGAGGGTAGCGATTCGATGGCAGGCAGCGTCAACAAGGTCATTCTCGTGGGTAATCTGGGCGCGGACCCCGAGGTCAAGTCGTTCCAGAACGGCGGGCGCATCTGCAACCTGCGCATCGCCACCAGCGAGAACTGGAAGGACAAGAACACCGGGGAGCGCAAGGAACGCACGGAGTGGCACACGGTCGTGCTGAATTCCGACGGTCTGGTCGGCGTGGCCGAGCGGTTTCTGCGCAAGGGCAGCAAGGTCTATATCGAGGGCCAGCTTCGCACCCGCAAGTGGCAGGACCAGAGCGGCAATGACCGCTATTCCACCGAGGTGAACGTGGGTGTGGGCGGCGTGCTGACCATGCTTGACGGCGCGCCCGGAGCGGGTGGTGGCGCGGGTGGCGGCTTTGGCGGTGGTTCTGGTGGTTCCGGCGGCGGTGATAGCTGGGGCAAGACCTCCGGCGGCGGCGCGGGTGGTAACTCAAGCGGCGGCTTCGCGGACGATCTGGACGACGATATCCCGTTCTGATTTTGGTTGGGTTGTCAGAGTTTCAGGAT
>CAIWFP010000085.1 GCA_903911985.1 uncultured Sphingomonadales bacterium | reverse complement strand
TGATCAGGCCGCCCGGATCATTGGGCTCGCGGGTGTCGGCCACCTTGAACAGCAGGCGGATGAAGCCCTTGTCGCCAGCCAGTTCCTTGGTGATGTTACCCTTGATCTGGTAGGAGTTGCTGACGTCATAGCTGGCGTGACGGGGCCCGTGGCCAACGTCATAGAAGCCGCCCACGTTGAAATACATCGAATCGTTGATGATGCCGGAATCGAGAAACTTGACGGTCGTCATGTCATAGTTGACGCCCTTGTCGAGCTCGATGAACCCGCCTTCCGAACGGCTGGTCTTGCTGATGTAGTTGACCACGGCGCCGGGAGCCTGGCTGGCCAGCGTGGCGGCAGTGCCGCCGCGGATCGCTTCCACGCGCTCGTCGGTCGGGCTGGACTTGGTGAAGTAGTCGTTGTTGCCGAACTGGATGTCACCATACAGCACGGTGGGCAGGCCATCTTCCTGCAGCTGCACGAAGGGCGAACCGCCGGTGGCGACGGGCAAACCGCGCACGGCGAAGTTGCCGTTACCGCCCGGGCCCGAAACATTCGGCTGAATACCCGGCAGCAGGCGCAGCATGTCGCCTTCCGACATCGGGTGGAAATCCTGGATCACGCCAGCATCGATCGAGGACACCGACACCGAGCTGTCGAGCTTCGAGTGGGTGCCGGTCGCCGCGGTCACCACGATGTCGGCCAGCGTGTCCTGGCTGGGCGCGGGAGCGGCGGCGGTGTCGGCGAATGCCGGCATGGCAAGGCTGGCGATGCTGAGCACCGCGAGCGATACGCACGACTTGTAGAGGGTCTGTTTCAAGTGTTCCTCCCCAAAAGGATGTTCTGTTCCACCCTGTGTGGAATCAGTAACGATGCCTCATTGGCAAAGTTAGAAATCGATTGCAAGGATTATTGCAATTGATTGCATTTGCGCTCACAGTGTCACCTCAAAGCCGCAGCATGGCCCCGGGCGGGCTGGCAACCACTGCCATTGGCGCGGGTAAAAAAGAGTTTTTCGGGATGAGGCACGCGGTCTATCTGGATGCGTGACATGGTACAGGCAAGGCGCAAGCGATGACCAACAGCGAACTTTCCACCAGCTTCTTTCTGCAAATGGCGGCGATCATCGCCACCTGCCGCGTGGTCGGCTGGATTGTCCGGCGTTGGCTGGGCCAGCCGCAGGTGGTGGGCGAAATGATCGCCGGCGTGGTACTGGGGCCATCGCTGCTCGGCGCTTTGTCGCCCGCGCTGGAAGCCGCGCTGTTTCCGGCGGATTCGAAAAAGCTGCTCTATGTCGGCGCGCAGCTTGGTGTGGGGCTCTACATGTTTCTCATCGGCCTCACCTTCGACCGGGGCGAATTCGCGCGTGGAGCCAAGGGCGCGGCCTCCATCTCGTTCGGCAGCATGCTTGCGCCCTTCGCTGTCGCGGCGGCGATGACCCCCTGGCTGATCGGCGTCCCCGGGCTGTTTGGCGCTCACGTTGGGCAATCGCAGGCCGCGCTGTTCCTTGGCGCCGCGATTGCCATAACAGCCTTCCCCATGCTGGCGCGCATCATTCACGAACAGGGCATCGCGGGCACGCGGCTGGGCACGCTATCGCTGTCGGCCGGGGCAATTGGCGATGCCGGGGCCTGGGTGGTGGTGGCGGTGGTGCTGGCCAGTCTGGCGCCCAATTTCGGGTTCAATCTCGGTCCGGGCACAATGCTGGCGGTAAAGGCGGGCGGCGGCGGGTTGCTATTCGCGGTGGTGATGATCGCCATCGCCCCGCGCCTGTTGCGCCCTCTGGAGACCATGGCGACCAAGCACGGCCTGAACGAAACGCTCATTGCCCTTGCGCTGGTCCTGTTCCTGCTGGCGGCATGGGCAATGGATGCCGCGGGCATGCACGCGGTGTTTGGCGGCTTTCTGCTGGGCACGGCCATGCCACGCGGGCGATTTGCCACAGAGTTGCGCGAAAAGCTCGAGCCCTTCGCCACCTGCTTTCTGCTTCCCATGTTCTTTACCTATTCGGGCCTCAATACCGACATGTCCGTATTGGCTCATGCCGGGCTGATCGGCGTCACATTGGCCATTCTCGCGGCGGCAGTCATCGCCAAGGGCGGCGCCTGTTACATCGCCGCCCGGCTCTCGGGGGAAAGCCATGCCGACGCCATGGGCATCGGCGCATTGATGAACGCGCGCGGACTGATGGAACTCATCATCATCAACATTGGCCTCACCCATGGGGTGATCGGCCCGGCCCTGTTCGCCATGCTGGTGCTGATGGCGATTGTCACGACATTGATGGCCGGCCCGTTGTTCACCCTGTTCTGCGGGCGGCATGGCGCCAAACCGACACCTGCCCGCCCGCTGACCGCACAAAGCTGATCAGAAAGCCGAATGGCTCGCAGCAAAGCGCCACCACAAGAGGATGTTTGACATGGCCAATCCCCCCACTGCCCCGTCCTCGCCTGGCGGGGCCAACTCCGCAACGCAAAAGCCGCGCCTGTCGCTGCTGCGCGTGGTGGAGATGAATCTCGGCTTTCTCGGCCTGCAATTCAGCTTCGGCCTGCAACAGGCGAACATGGTGCCGATCTATTCGTGGCTGGGTGCGGACGAAGCGCGCCTGCCATTGCTGCAACTGGCAGGGCCCATGACCGGCCTGCTCATCCAGCCGCTGATCGGCGCCTTGTCCGACCGCACTGATAGCAGCTTTGGCCGCCGCACGCCCTATTTCCTCATCGGCGCGGTGCTGTGCAGCGCGGGGCTGTTCCTCATGCCGCTCTCTGTCAGCATCCTGATGGCCGCCAGTCTGCTATGGCTGCTGGATGCCGGCAACAACATCACCATGGAACCGTACCGCGCCTATGTCTCCGACCGACTGAACCCCAGCCAGCACGAGATCGGCTTCCTCAGCCAGAGCGCCTTCACCGGCCTTGCCCAGTTTCTCGCCTTTCTCAGCCCATCCATCCTCGTCTATTGGCTGGGCTTTGATCGCAACGCGGTGGATGCGCATCACATACCCCGCATCACCCATATCGCCTTTCTGGTGGGCGCTGTGCTGTCGATCAGCACCATCCTGTGGTCGGTGCTGCGGGTGCGGGAATTGCCGCTGACCGCTGACGAAAAAGCGCGCATCGCCGCCGCCCCATCCTCGCCGCTGGCCACCCTGCGCGAGATCGGACAGGCTATCGTCGAAATGCCCAAGGCCATGCGCCAGATGGCATGGATGAGCCTGTTCCAGTGGTATGGCTTCTCCATCTACTGGAGCTATGCCGCACTGTCGATCGGGCGGTCGGTCTACCAAACCGCCGACAAAACCAGCCCCGCCTTCCGCGACGCGGTGCTCACGGCGCAGCAGTTGGGCGCCTTTTACAACCTCATCGGCTTTGCCGCCGCCTTCGCCATGGTGCCGGTGGCCCGGCGGCTGGGGGCAAAGCAGATCCACCTCATCTGCCTCGCGCTGGCGGGCATTGCCATGCTCATTCTTCCACACATCGGCCCGGTGGCAGGCACCGCCCCCACTGCCTTCGCCGCCATGGCCATACCGGAACTGGGGCGCCACCTGCTGCTGCTGCTGCCTGCCATCGGCCTCGGGCTTGGCTGGGCGAGTATCATGGGCAACCCCTATGTCATCCTCGCAGGCTCCATCCCGCCCGAGCGGACCGGCGTTTACATGGGCATCTTCAACATGATGATCGTCATCCCGATGCTGCTCAACGGCCTCACCTTCGGCTTGCTGTATCACACGCTGCTGCATGGCGACCCGCGCAATGCGCTCAGCTTTGCCGGGGTGCTGCTGCTCTGCGCTTCGGTCACCATGATCTGGGTGAAGAACCCGAAGCGTGGCTTCACGCCCGAAAACCCCTACCCGGAAGAACCCCATGTCAGCTGAGGCACCCCAGCCCCGTTACGCCATCCTCCACAGCCCCGCCTGCACCGCCATCTGGGAACTGCCAGAAGGCGAGGCACCGCTATGGCGCTATTGGGGCCCGCGCCTGCCCGATGGCGTCACCCCCGGCGCGGCGCTGCGCTCCACCCGTCCGGAGCCCAGCTTCTCGCTGCATTTCGACCAGCCGCTGTCGCTGTTCCCCGGGCTTGGCCTCGGCTGGTTCGGGCAAAGCGCGCTCCTCGCCCATCGCGCCGGGCAGGATTGGGCACAGGCGATCACCGGTTGCCGTGTTGAACAGCCTGCGCCCGACACCCTGCGCTTCCTCATGGCGGATGCCGTCGCTGACATCGCCATAACCCTGTCCGCGCGGTTGGATCCATCCAGCGACGTCCTCACCCTGTCCACCACCCTGACAAACACCGGAGACAAAATTCTGGATATTCAGTGGCTGGCTGCAGGCTCCGTCCCCCTGCCCGAGGATGCGCTGGCGGTGCACAGCTTCGCCGGCCGCCACAACGCCGAATTCGTCCCCGTCAAAGATCCCCTCACCCGCAGCCTTTGGCGCCGCGAAAACCGGCGCGGCCTTACCAGCCATGACTGTTTTCCCGGGGCTCTGGTCACCTGCGCCGATGGCACAGCCTATGGCGCGCAACTGGCATGGAGCGGCAACCACGCCCAGCAGATCGAATGGGTGGAAGACGGTCGCCACCACTGGCAAATGGGCGAATGGCTGGCCCCCGGCGAAGTGCGCCTCGCCCCCGGCGAGAGCCTCATCACCCCCGAGATGCTGGCCACCTGCTCGGCACAAGGCGCCAATGGCGTGGCGCAAGCCTTCCATCGCGCCATCCGCGCCAATATCCGCTGGCCCGGCGGCACCATGAAACCCCGCCCGGTTCACCTCAACACATGGGAGGGCTTCTACTTCGACCACGACGAGGCCGCGCTGAAGGACCTCGCCACCGCGGCCGCCGCCATCGGCATTGAGCGTTTCGTGCTCGACGACGGCTGGTTTGCGGGCCGCCACGACGACACTTCCAGCCTCGGCGACTGGTGGCCCGACATGGGCAAATACCCGAAGGGCCTCGCCCCTCTGGCAGAGCATGTGGTGGGCCTCGGCATGGAATTCGGCCTCTGGGTCGAACCCGAAATGATCAACCCCGCCAGCGACCTCTACCGCGCCCACCCGGACTGGGCGCTGCATATCGCCGGGCGGCCGCTGCTATCGGCCCGCAACCAACTGGTGCTAGACCTCACCCGGCCAGAGGTGGCGGATTACCTTTACGGCAAGATCGCCCCGCTACTGGAAAGCCTGCCCATCGCCTACCTCAAGTGGGACCATAACCGCGACCTCACCCACGCCGGACAGACCCCACTCTACCGCCGGCAGGTGCTCGCCGCCTATGCGCTGATGGATCGCCTCACCGCCACCTTCCCCCATGTCGAAATCGAGGCCTGCGCTGGTGGCGGCGGGCGGATCGATGCCGGGATCGCGGCCCATAGCCACCGCTTCTGGGCCAGCGACTGTATTGATGCCATCGAACGCGTCCGCATCCAGCGTGGTTTTCTCCAGTTCATGCCGCCCGAGGTCATGGGCAGCCATGTCGGCGCCTGCCCGGCACACAGCACTGGCCGGATGCAAGCCATGGACTTCCGTTGCGGCGTCGCCCTGCCCGGCCATTTCGGCGTGGAACTGGATGTACGGCTGCTGGGCGAAGCCGAGCGCGCCGAACTGGCCGCTGCCATCGCCCGCTACAAGGCCCTGCGCACCCGCCTCCACCACGGCCTCCTCTGGCAGGGCGAGGCGACCGACGGCGTGGTTTGGCAAGCCCATGGCAGCGCGACATCCCTGCTGCTGCTCATCACCCGCACCCGCCCCACCACGCAGCGCCACCAGCCCCGCCTGCGCCTGCCCATGCTGCACCCCGACCGGCGCTATCGTATTCATACCGAGGCTGCAGACGTATGGGAGGTTGACGGCGCCTGGGCTATCCGCTCCGGTTTGCCCTTGCCGCCCATGCGGGGCGAAGAGGTGCAGGTCTGGCAGATTGAAGCCATCTGACCGGGACCTGCCGGGAAGGGCAATCCGCGTGACAGAATCCAGCTTCGACCCCACCGACCACCCCCACCGCCGCTATAATCCGCTAAAGGGCGAATGGCTGCTGGTCTCGCCACACCGCGCCAAGCGCCCGTGGCAGGGGCAGGAGGACGCGCCCGATCTCGCCCAGCGCCCGGCCCACGACCCCGCCTGCTATTTGTGCCCGGGCAATGCCCGCGTCACCGGCGAGGTAAATCCGGCCTATGCGGGCACTTATGTTTTCGCCAACGACTTCGCGGCACTGGCCCCGGACACGCCCCCACCTCCAATCCCCGCCGGTGACAGCCTGTTCCAGATCAGCGGCGCACGGGGAGAGGCCCGGGTAATCTGCTTCTCGCCCGACCACGGCAAAAGCCTGCCGGAACTGCCCCTGTCCGCCATTGAGGGCGTGGTGGACACATGGTCCGAACAAAGCGCCCTGCTGGGCGAGAACTATGCCCATGTGCAGGTGTTCGAAAACAAGGGCGCGATGATGGGCTGCTCCAACCCGCACCCGCACGGCCAGATTTGGGCCAGCGAACACGTGCCAGACGAGGTCGCGCGCGAGGACCACACCCAAGGCCAATGGCTCGCCACCCACGGCACCGCCATGCTGCTGGCACTGGCCGAAGCCGAGGCCGGAGGTGAACGGGTGGTGGTTCAAACCGAACACTGGCTGGCGATCGTGCCCTTCTGGGCGGCGTGGCCTTTCGAAGTGTTGCTCCTGCCCCGCTTTGCCGTGACGCGCCTGCCTGATCTCTCCGGCGAACAGCGCGCCGATCTCGCCCGGGTCCTGAGCGAGTTGACCATCCGCTACGACAATCTCTTTTCCTGCTCGTTCCCCTATTCGATGGGCTGGCATGGGGCACCGTTCCGGCCGGGCAGCGAGCCCCTCCGCCAATCGGATAGGACGCATTGGCAACTCCATGCCCATTTCTACCCACCATTGCTCCGCTCCGCGTCGGTGCGAAAATTCATGGTGGGTTACGAGATGCTGGCCGAACCCGCCCGCGACCTCACCCCGGAACAGGCCGCCGCCGCCCTGCGCGCGGTCAGCCCCGTGCATTACCGGAGCCGATGATGGCCTCTCCCACCGCCCTGCATGACACCGTCCTCGCCACCTTCGCCAGCGCCTTTGGCGGCGCGCCCACACTGGTTGCCCGCGCGCCCGGCCGCGTGAACCTCATCGGCGAACACACGGATTACAACGACGGCTTCGTGCTGCCCGCCGCCATCGGCGTGGCAACTCTGGTCGCCGCCCGCCCCCGCGCCGACCGCTGGATACATGTCACCGCCGCCGATTTTTCCGGCGCCACCAGCAGCTTCGCTCGGGACGAGCCCATCGCACCCGACGCCGCACAGCCCTGGGCCGATTACGTGCGCGGCATGGTCTCTGCCATGCGGGCAGTGGGCCACGCCATCGCCGGCGTGGATCTGGCGGTGGCAGGCAATATCCCCCAAGGCTCGGGCCTGTCGTCGTCGGCCTCGCTGGCGGTGGCGGTGGGCACGGCCCTGTCGGCGCTGAACGGCCTAGATCTGTCCCCCACCGCCATCGCCCTGTTGGCGCAAAGCTGCGAGTGCGACTTTGTTGGCACCCGCTGCGGCATCATGGATCAGCTGGTCTCGGCGCGAGGGCGATCAGGCCATGCCCTGCTGATCGATTGCCGCAGCCTCGCCTGCCAGCCGGTGCCGATCCCGGAGGATATGGCCATCCTGATTGTCCATTCCGGCGTGGTGCGCGGGCTGGTCGAGGGCCACTACAATGAACGCCGCGCCTCCTGCGAGGCCGCCGCCGCCAAGCTAGGGGTCGCCGCCCTGCGCGATGCCGATCTGCCGCTGCTGGAGGACGCGAGGGGACACCTCTCCACCGTGGAACATGCCCGCGCCCGCCATGTCATCACCGAAAACGCCCGCACGCTGCAAGCAGCAGAGGCGCTGCGGGCCGGCGACCTAGTCAGCCTCGGAGAGCTTTTCGCCGCCTCCCACGCCTCGATGCGCGACGATTTCGCCATTACCCTGCCGCCGATTGACGCGCTGGTGGCCGAATTACAGGCGCTGATCGGCGGATCGTGCGACGGGCGGGGCGGGGCGCGGATGACCGGCGGCGGTTTCGGCGGCGCGGTGGTGGCAGTGGTGCCAAAAGACTACGCCGCCGCAATCACCCATGCACTTACCTATCGCACACCCGCTGGCGCCGCGCCGTTGGTGATGGTGGAACAGGCCGGGCCGGGCGCCGGACTGGTGTGAATGCAACCGCTGCCTGAAACGCTCGGTAGCTCCAATATTCGGCGAATTCTCAACCCCAAACATCATGCAATCGTTTCTTGCAATCGATTGTTGTAATTCTCTGCGAATGATTCTATGGGTCGGCCAGAAAGTTTACCGGGAGATTCCACAAGTGTCAGGCTCCACAGCCAATCAGGCGCCGTCCCTGTGGCTGGGCGAACATGTCGCCGGGATCACCCTTGCGTCTGACAACACCATACCTGTGGTTCGGCAAGGCGAGATGGCTCCCATCCTGCCGGGCACGGACCTGTGGGATATGTGGCCGCTGCAACTGGCCGATGGCACCACCGCCAAATTCACCGGAGCGGGTTCTGCTGGCGAAAAGGCCGATGGCTGGACCGTATGGTTCGTGCTTTCCGCCCCGGCCCTGCCCGATCCCGAGGCACGCCACGGCGCGGTCCGCATCCGGCTGATGACCGAGCGCGACGGACAATGGCGCGATTGCGGCAATGTTCTGCCCGATGGA
>CAIWFP010000084.1 GCA_903911985.1 uncultured Sphingomonadales bacterium | reverse complement strand
GGTAGCGGTGCCCCGAGACCTGTTCCGCCGTATCCTCGCCAACATCGCGGATCTGCGATGTCGAGCACCGACCCCATGCTAACCGCAAGCTCTGAGCCCTGCATCGGCACCGACGGGCGAGTTGCGCCCGCCTCCCGTGAAAATCATGCATTTTACGCGGGTCGAGCCGCCCTATTACCAGTTTGGAACGTCATGGAGCGGCTGAAAGCGCCAGCACGCGAAATCCGGTTGCACAATGTCATCCCACCCGGCAATCTTGCCCTCAATCGGCCTTCTCTTGGGGGCCATCTGGGAAATGTCGGATGGGATGGAGCGATTGTTCCATCCGCAAAACAAGACAGGGAGAGATCATGGAGCGATTCGAGCACAAGGTCGTGGTGGTAACGGGCGCGGCCAGTGGTCTTGGCAAGGCGACCGCACTGGCCTTTGCCGCGCGCGGTGCGACGCTGGCGCTGTGTGATGTGAATGCGCAAGGATTGGCCGATACCGCTGCCGAAATCGCCGAGGTGTCGGTCGCCCCCTTCGTTCGCACAGTTGATCTGGCGGATCCCGGTGCCTGCAAGGGCTTCATCACCGAGGTCGCCACCAGCCTTGGCGGGATCGATGTGCTGGTCAATGTCGCCGGAGTGCTAGGCTTTACCCATGTGGCCGACGTGACTGAGACCCTGTGGAACCGGGTGATGGCGGTAAATATGTCGGCGCCGTTCTGGCTGTCGCAGGCGGCCTTGCCGCATTTGCTGGAACGCGGCGGCAATATCGTCAATGTCGCCTCTTCCGCCGCGTTTCTGGGCGAGGCCTATCTGGTGCCCTATACCGCTTCAAAGGCGGCGCTGGTGCAGATGACCAAGTCTATGGCGATGGAATTCCTGAAGCAGAACGTGCGCATAAACGCCGTGGCGCCCGGCGGCATGAACACGGCCATCGGCGCGAATGAAAGCCTGCCGGAAGGGGCCGACATGGCCTTGCTGCAACGCTTCATGCCGGTTCGCCCGATGGCCGAGCCCGCTTTGGTGGCGGATCTCATCGTCTATGTTGCATCGGATCGCGCGGCCAATATCCACGGGGCCTGCCTGTCGACGGACGCCGGGATTACCGCTGGCTGAAGGGCGGGTTAGGGCGCGCTTAGTGCGGCGCGCCCGCTCCCAGCCACCAGGCCAGCGCCGCAGCAAGGCGTGCGCAGGCAAAGGCCTGCCACGATGCGGCCATCGCTGGCGCTGCCACGCCCTCGTCCGGCACCTTGCGTCCAACCAGCATCGGCGTCACCAGATCATCGTGTTTGATGAGGCGGTAATAGAGGATCGCGGTTGAACATCAGCACCGGATCATACGGCGGCCTGCCACTCCGCAAAATCCATGCGAAGGCGGCCACTGGTGACCACGCCGATCACAAAGCCTGCCTGCCCGAGCATGGCCCGCCACTCCGCTTCGCCATAGTCGCGGACATGCGTCGTTCACCGCCGGACGTGGCTAGTCGAGCAATGCCCGGATCTTGCCGATCAGGCCCCCAATGCGCTCGGCAGCCTCGCTGAAGGTTTTCACATCCTCACGATTGGCATTGCCGCGGGCTTCCTTGGCGGCTTCAAGATAGCCCTCCATGTCCGCTTCGAGTGCATCCACGAGGATCTCGGCTTCGTCCTCGGTCAGCGTCAGCTTGATTGGCTTGGTCACATGGGTCTCTATCGTTGAATGGTCGGCCCATAGCTTGCACAAAGGGCAGATATCAAGGACTCGCTTTTGGCAGGCGCCCTTGACGATAGGGCAGCAGTCTATCTCGTCATCAACGCCGATTGACGAGAGCCCGCTATCAGCAACCCATGTTGATGATAGGGTAGACGAGCGCTACAACCGTCACGCTGCCTCCGCCTCAGGGAGGGAAGGCCCAGCACCCTTACCCTGTTTACATGCGCGCAGGCGCGTGTGGCCATGAACGGGAGGTCTGGACAGTGGGCGGTGCCCGCCTCCAAGCATTCCACGGAGCAGCGTCGCGTGAGGTGAGCGACACACAGGCGCCACCCCCATTCCATGCCCGATGGCCCTCACCAACGGGCCCCACCCGCAGACCTTGCGGCATTCGACCGGCACTGTTTTCGCTTGTCGCACAGCAACCGCGCGCGGGGATTTAAAAGTACTCCTTTCAGCCGCGCAATGGTCATAATGATCTAATCGCCCGCAGTTGGCCGGGCTACGGATTGTAATTCGGAACGTTATGGCCTACATGAGCTGGGCTAACGTCGCCTGAGACGGGTTCTTCGGGTTTTTCCCTCCGCTCCTTCTTCACGCCTCATCGCTCCACGGGCACTCTGTCCGTGGGTCACTTGTATCCCGTGAAAGGATCCGAGACATGCCTATTGGTACCGTAAAGTTTTTCAACGCCGACAAGGGCTATGGTTTCATCGCTCCCGAAGATGGCACGGCCGACAGCTTCGTTCACATCAGCGCCGTTGAGCGTGCTGGCATGCGCACCCTGCAGAAGGATCAGCGCGTCAAGTACGAGCTGGAAACCGATCGCCGGGGCAAGACCTCCGCAGTTAACCTCGAAGCGGTTTAACAGCGTGGCCAAAGAGGATCTTTTGACCCTTGAAGGCCAGATCGACGAAATCCTGCCCGATGGCCGTTTCGGCGTCATGCTGGAAAACAACCACCGGATTATCGCTTACACGGCCGGGAAGATGCGGAAATTCCGCATCCGCTCGGTCGTGGGTGATAGGGTGCGTGTCGAAATGACCCCCTACGACCTGCAAAAGGGCCGCATTGTCTTTCGCGACAAGGGCCCCGGCGGCGGCCCCGGGGTGGGAACACCGCGCAAGCGGCGCTAACACTCCCCCGGGCATCGGGCGACGGAGATCTGGCCAGCGAAGGCAAGCCCCGTCGTTCAGGCCACATTGCAATGAGCCTAATTATGCCGGGCCTGATTATATCGGGCCAAAACATACCGGGCCAAAACATACCTGGCCAAAACATACCGGGGGTGCTGGCACTGGCCGCCCCCCGGCGGTGGCCCGGCGCAAGCCACAAGGCAAAATACCAGCCAACAAACGCCGGCTGCCCCGTTGATGGGGCGCCGTTCAATCGGGCGCAGCTTTGCGCCCCAAGGACATAAATGTACGACCATATTCATTGTTTTAGCAATTCAAACCGCAGAATTTCGCCCATTTCCGCCAACACCGCCCGCCCTTTCAGCGCAGGTCCGGTGCGCAAATCGCCCGTACTCTCACGCGGGGAACTGCAGCGCGTGATAATGGAGATTCTCGGATAGGCATTTTCGCCAGGGAGTTCCGGGCCAATCCGGGGTGCGCAATTTCGCAACTGAATGGGAAGGAGAAGTCTATGTCCGCTTCGGGCAAATTCTACCTCGCACAGGTTGCGCTCTGCGCGCAATCGGCTGAGACCACGCCTCTGGCCAACCAGCGCGAGAAATATCTTCGCGCCCAGGCCGCCTGGCAGGCGCTGGCCGATCGCGAGATCGGCATCGTCGCCGCCCGGGATCTGCGCGAAGCCGAGAAAGCAGCGCAGATGCCCATAGACGCGCCCTGAGGGCGGTCGAGCCCTCCCCACTCGGGGGAACCCTTCCCCCACCTCCGAGCGCCGCTCCGCAGCCCCCGGCCCATTTGACGCCGGGCTGCAGCGGGCCGGCAATGGCGGCAGGGCGCCCGTTCTGAACGCATCGGGGCGATCTTTATTTTCCATAATATGGGTTTACGGAAAATGGGTCGTTGACAAGGCCCGCCCCACACCGCTATCGGCCCCCTCCTACCCGGCACGTTGCTGATTAGCACCGTGCCCCGTGCCCAGATGGCGGAATTGGTAGACGCACCAGCTTCAGGTGCTGGCGCTCGCAAGGGCGTGGAGGTTCGAGTCCTCTTCTGGGCACCATTTTCCATTTTCACAGTGATCCCCTTCATAGCTTGAAGGGTCGACAAAACCCCGGAAATCTGGCACTTTCTGACATGTTCCACGTCTGGACGTGTCTCGATGAACCTCAGTGATCCACGACTCGCTTGTACATATTTGCGTACATGGTCGGCTCTGCCGCCATCATTATGTACACACCGCCAACCCGCTGCCACGGGAGGCGAGCATGGCGTTGAATGACGCTGCCATTCGCGCCCTGAAGCCGACGGGCAAAGTGTTCCTTCTTGCTGATGCCGATGGGCTGAGCATCGAAGTCGCTGCTAGTGGCGCTAAGCTGTGGCGCTTCCGGTATCGTGTCGGCGGTCGCGAGCGCAAAATCTCATTTGGTCGATATCCGGAGGTCTCGCTCAAAGAGGCTCGGCAGAAACGAGACGAGGCGCGCGCCGCTATCCGTGATGGAAGCGATCCGGGCGCTGAGCGCAAGAAGGCCAAGCTGCTGGCCGAGCTGTCAGCAGAAAACACCTTCGCCGCCATCGCGGACGAGTACATCACCACGAAGCTGGTCGGCGAGAACAAGGCGGCGATCACCATCGACAAGGCGCGCTGGCTGGTTACGCACCTTGCCCCGATCGCGAGCCTGCCCATCGTCGAAATCAAACCGCAGGAACTCTACGCGGCGCTCAGGCGGCTCGAAGGCGCGGGCAAGCACGAAACTGCTCGCCGCTGCCGCTCCTTCGCCAGCCGCGTGTTTCGCTACGCTGTGGTGACAGGCCGGGCTGAGGCCGACCCAGCGGCGATGCTGAGCGGCGCGCTCATCACGCCGAAGGTCAAGCATCACGCCGCGCCGATCGACCCCGCCAAGGTGGGCGATGTTCTTCGCGCGATCGACGCTTACACGACTGGCGCTCCGATCACCCGCCTTGCCCTGCAAATCGCCCCGCACGTAATGACGCGCCCAGGCGAGTTGCGGCAGGCGCTTTGGGAGGAATTCGATCTTGACGCTGCCATCTGGCGCATCCCAGCCGGACGGATGAAGGCACGCCGCCCCCACGCCATCCCCTTGTCGCGCCAAGTCGTCGCCTATTTGCGCGAAGTGCAGGAATTCAGCGGGCCGACCGGCTATGTGTTTCCTGCCTTCCACACCACCCGCAAGCCGATGAGCGAGAACACGATGAACCAAGCGTTCCGCCGCATGGGCTTCACCGGCGACGAAGTGACTTCGCACGGTCTGCGCACCACCGCCTCAACCCTGCTCAACGAATCCGGCAAATGGCATCCCGACGCCATCGAGCGCGCCCTTGCCCATGGCGACAGCGACGCGGTGCGCGGCATCTACAATCGGGGCCATTACTTGGATGAGCGCACGGCGATGATGCAGTGGTGGAGCGATCACCTCGACCAGTTGCGGGCAGGGGCCGAAATCGTCAAGCTCGCGGATCGACGCATCCGTGGTGAGGGGCGATGAACTAGGGAGATGTTGTGGTCAAAATTCTGCAAAGCGACGAAGCGAAGTGGCGAATGGTGATGGAAGCGGTCTATGGGACCGAGGCTCCAGCTTCATGCGCAGTGGTCGGTGGCGAAATTACGTTTTCCGCTCAACCGCGCCCCTATTCAGCAAAGCCCGACTTAAAGCTGCTCAGCGAGGTTTTGCGGAGTCCCTTACCTCTCTCCACATTCGCTCGCGAGTGGCTGGCCGACCTTTTCGATCCCCACGGTCAGTCCGACTATTGGGTCAAAACCTTTGCCCGACGCGACGGGAAGAAGAAGCCCGTTGGCATATCCCACAATTGGGATGCGGCGCATTACGCAGCCATGCTGATGTTGTTTGGTGATCGTTACGACGACCCGGGCGCACGGGATTCTAAGGGCGATGACAAGTATTTCGCTATCGAGAAGGCCGCCAAAAAGTTCGGACTTTCAGAGACGGCGGTCGCAACGGCACTAGATAACTGGCTCAATGCTCAGCGCGAACATGCAGAATCACTCTGACCCCATCGGAACAAAAAGCCCTCACACCTTCTTGTGACGGCCCCTGGCTGACGTCCGCCCAAGTGTGTTTAATGTCCCTGATTGCCCCTCAACAACCCACACCGGAGGCAATCGTGGAAAAAACTGCAATCCCCATAGAGCGTAAGTTTCTCACCTTGGCGCAGTTTTGCGCCCGCTACCAAGTCAGCCGATCGACGGCTTACCGGCTCGCGCAACAAAGGGCGATCAATATCGTCAAGTGTGGTCGTGCTAGCCGCATCCTCGCCAGCGAAGCTGAAGCTTGGGCTTCTGCCCTCCCAGCGCTGGGGAG
>CAIWFP010000083.1 GCA_903911985.1 uncultured Sphingomonadales bacterium | reverse complement strand
TGCACTGACCGCAGCTCTCATGCATGTAGAAATGCGAGAGGCGGGCGATGGCGCGGACAATGTCGGTAGACTTGTCCATCACAATCACCGCCGCCGTGCCCAGCCCAGACCCGACAGCCTTCAGCCCGTCGAAATCCATCGGCGCGTCCCAGATCTGCTCCGCCGGCACCAAGGGCACCGAGGAACCACCGGGGATCACCGCCAGCAGATTATCCCGCCCGCCGCGAATGCCGCCGCAATGCTTCTCGATCAGCTCGCTGAACGGGATGCTCATCTCTTCCTCGACCACGCAAGGGCGCTCCACATGCCCGCTGATCTGGAACAGCTTGGTGCCCTTGTTCCCCTCGCGCCCGAAGGACGAGAACCACGAGGCCCCGCGCCGCAGAATGGTCGGCGCCACGGCAATGCTCTCGACATTGTTCACCGTCGTCGGGCAGCCATAGAGCCCCGCGCCCGCCGGGAAAGGCGGTTTCAGGCGCGGCTGGCCCTTCTTGCCTTCCAGCGACTCAATCATCGCGGTCTCTTCGCCGCAGATGTATGCGCCCGCGCCGCGATGCACGAAGACGTCGAAATCATAGCCCGAGCCGCAGGCATTCTTGCCCACGAGGCCCGCATCATAGGCCTCGGCCACGGCGGCAAACAGCGTCTCGGCCTCGCGGATATATTCGCCGCGAATGTAGATATAGGCCGCCCGCGCCCGCATGGCGAAACCCGCCACCAGCGCACCCTCGATCAGCTTGTGCGGATCGTGGCGAATAATCTCGCGATCCTTGCAGCTGCCCGGCTCGGATTCATCGGCGTTGATGACGAGGAAGCTGGGCCGCCCGTCCTTGCTTTCCTTGGGCATGAACGACCATTTGGTGCCGGTCGGGAAGCCAGCGCCGCCGCGGCCACGCAAGCCCGATGCCTTGACCGCGTCGATCAGCGCATCCTGCCCGCGTGCCATCAGGCCCTTGGTGTCGTCCCAATCGCCCCGCACCCGCGCCGAGGCCAAATTCCACGGCTGATAGCCATAGAGATTGGTGAAAATGCGGTCCTTGTCAGCGAGAGCCATCTTACCACTCCCCCCGGTAATCGTGATTTTCGGATGCCATCGCGGTCAGCGTGCTGAGCGCCCCCACCGGTTCCACCGTGTGACGCCCGGGCTCTTGGCTACCGGTCTTGGGGCTCTTGCCCGCCGCCAGCGCATCCAGCACCGTGTTCAGCCGCTCCGCCGTCAGATCCTCGAAATTGTCGTCGTTGATCTGGACCATCGGCGCCGAGGCGCAATTGCCCATGCATTCCACCTCGGTGAAGGTCCAGAGGCCATCCGCCGTCACATGCCCGGCCTTCATGCCGCGCGCGTGGCAGGCGGCGATGAGGTCGTCCGAGCCGCGCAGCATGCAGGGCGTGGTGCCACAAACCTGCACATGAAACCGCCCCACCGGCACCAGATTATACATGGTGTAGAAGGTCGCCACCTCGACCACGCGGATCACCGGCATATCCAGTTCGCGCGCGACAAATTCCATCACCGGAATCGGCAGCCAGCCTTGCGTGTTGGTTTCCGCCCCCACCTGCCGCTGCGCCAGATCGAGCAGCGGCATCACCGCGCTACGCTGGCGCCCCTCGGGGTAGCGGGCGATGATGACCTTCGCCTGCTTGGC
>CAIWFP010000082.1 GCA_903911985.1 uncultured Sphingomonadales bacterium | reverse complement strand
GTTCCAGATTCCCCGCATCAGTTTTGTGGCCAGTCCCACCAGCGCAACATGCCCATCCAGCGCCAGAGCAAGTCTGGCCCCGGCGGCCAAATCGCCAAATCGGCACGCCGCACCAAGGGTCGCCGCCTGAATCGGCCGCCAATCTGGGCATGCCAGATCCTTTTGCACCGCAACACCCCTTGCCCCCGGCGATCAAACCGTTAGAGAGAGCCGGCACACGGGGCGCCTGCGCGCGCCCATCTTTCGTTCTTTAAAACCGGAAGCAAGCAGACATGGCCACCTTCACCCTCCCCGCCAACAGCAAGATCAGCAAGCAGGGCAAGCACCATAAGGCCGAAGGCGCCAGCAAGGTGAAGAAGTTCACCGTCTACCGCTACGATCCCGACTCCGGCCAGAACCCGCGCTACGACACGTTCGAGATCGACCTCGACAAGTGCGGCCCGATGGTGCTCGACGCGCTGATCAAGATGAAGAGCGAGGCGGACCCGACGCTGACCTTCCGCCGCTCCTGCCGCGAAGGTATCTGCGGCTCCTGCGCCATGAACATGAACGGCCGCAATGGCCTTGCCTGCACCACGGCGATCGAGGATCTCAAGGGCGACATCCGCATCACCCCGCTGCCGCATATGGAGGTCATCAAGGACCTCGTGCCGGACTTCACGCATTTCTACGCGCAATACGCCAGCATCCGCCCCTGGCTGCAAACCGTCTCCACCACGCCCTCGGGCAAGGAGCGTCTGCAGTCGCCGGAACAGCGCGAGCAGCTCGATGGCCTGTACGAGTGCATCCTGTGCGCCTGCTGCAGCACCTCCTGCCCCAGCTACTGGTGGAATTCCGACAAGGTCCTCGGCCCCGCCATTCTGCTTCAGGCCTATCGCTGGCTGGCCGACAGCCGCGACGAGGCGACCGGCGAGCGTCTGGACGAGCTGGAAGATCCCTTCCGCCTCTATCGCTGCCACACCATCATGAACTGCGCCAATGTCTGCCCCAAGGGCCTCAGCCCGGCGCGCGCCATCGGCGAGATCAAGAAGATGCAGGCCGAGCGTCACGTTTAAACAGCGTAAGGTTTCGGTATTGCGCAGTGCAGCCACCGCCTGATTACCCATTCGATTGCAGCCCGGATCCTGCCAATCCGGGCTGGATCGGCTGGAACATCGCTGACGACAATAGGTTCAACGGCCACGCGCTGGGCCATATGATCGTCCGCGAAGAGGGCGATTTATCCGCCCGCCTGCGTCTGATGCCTGGTCACCACCACGCCAACATGCACGACAGTGTTCATGGCGGCGCCATTCTCGCCCTCATTGACACCGCCATGTTCGCCGCGGTTGCGGTGGTGCTGAGCCCGGACATGGTGCATTCGGTAACGCTCGATCTCGCCACCCAGTTCATCGGCGCGGGCCAGCTGGACCGGCCGCTGGATGTCGTCACGCAAGTTCTGAAGGAAACCGGCCGGCTGATCTTCGTGCGCGGCTTGGTGGAACAGGAAGATCATCTGGTGGCCTCCTTCACCGGCACGTTGCGCAAACCCGGCCGTAAATGAGCGGACTTCTCGCCCGCTACCGCGAACTGCTCGACCATGGCGAGCTGCGCGCCGATGCCGAACAGGCCGCCGCCGCCGCCCGTCTGGCCCAGCTCCAGTCCGAACTGGAATCCACGCCCGCCAGTTCCGGCCTGCTTGCGCGCCTCTTGCCACGCAAGGCGCCCGCTCCCCCGCGCGGCGTCTATCTGTGGGGCGGTGTCGGGCGTGGCAAATCCATGCTGATGGACCTGTTCCTCGACACGCTGGCCATCACCGAAAAGCGCCGCGTGCATTTCCACGCCTTCATGCTGGAAGTGCATGGCGTGATGCGCGAGGTGCGCAAAAGCGAGACGGGCGATCCCATCCCGCAGGTCGCCGCCATCATCGCCAAACATTTGCGCGTTCTCGCCTTTGACGAAATGGTGGTGAACAATTCCGCCGACGCGATGATCATGAGCCGCCTGTTCACCGCGCTCATTCGCACCCACGGCGTCACCATCGTCACCACCAGCAACCGCGCGCCGTCCCAGCTTTACAAGGATGGGCTGAACCGCGAGCATTTTCTGCCCTTTATCGCCCTGATCGAGCAGGTGCTCGACGTGCTGCCGCTGAATGGTCCGGTGGATTACCGCATCGCGCGGCTGGCGGGCCTTGCCTGCTGGCACGCGCCGCTGGGCGATGCCGCCACGGCCCAATGCCGCGAGGCCTTCTTCCGCCTTACCGATTACCCGCCAGAGGACGAAGCCCATGTCCCCTCCGCCGATCTGGATGTGGGTGCCAATAAAGGTGGGGGGGGCCGCCTGCTGCATGTGCCCAAGAGCTTCAAGGGCGTCGGCGTGTTCAGCTTCAAGCGCCTGTGCGGCGAGGCACGCGGCGCGGCGGATTACCTCGCGTTGGCGTTGGCCTATCACACGGTCATCATCATGGGCATTCCCCGCCTCGGCCCCGATCTGCGCAACGAAACCGCCCGCTTCGTCACGCTGATCGACGCGCTCTACGAGGCCAAGGTAAAGCTCTTCGCCGCCGCAGCCGCCAACCCAGAGGACCTCTACGACACCGGCGCAAAAGGCAACGCGGGCGGCCGCTTCGAATTCGAACGCACCGTCAGCCGCCTCACGGAAATGCAGAGCCAG
>CAIWFP010000081.1 GCA_903911985.1 uncultured Sphingomonadales bacterium | reverse complement strand
TTGAGCAGCTTATCAACATCAAAGCTGGTTTCGGTAACTAGGCCGGGGTCGGCTAACCCCGGATAGCCGAAAAGATCGAACGTGGGCAGCAAGGAAGTCAGCTTCGCATTAAAGCCGGCATGCAGGTCACCCTGGATCTGCTCCACCGCCGCTTTCAACTGTTCGGCAGTCGTGCGTTTTTCCGGATCAAGTGGATCAGTCAATGCCGACTGGAAGAGCACTTCGACGACTTTGCCGAGCACATCGCGCTCGCGGTGGGTGTCATCGTCCAATCCCCGCTGCGCGTTAATGAAGCCACCGCGAACCAGCGCGGTGAGCGTCTTCGGCTCTAGGGTCTTGCGATTGGTTGGATCGTTAGGATCGACCGCCTCAAGTGAGGATGCATAAGCGCCCGGCAACCGGCTCCCGAGCGCGCGAAACAGAGTGATACGGTCGGCGGCCATATCTTCGCCGGCCGCGACGATCCCGGCGAACAGTGCTTCGATTGCCGTCGATCGCGGACCAAAAGTCAGAACCAGCCGCGCCTCTGAACAGTCTGGATTGAGATCAATGATGCAGTCGCTGAGCGGCCCTAAATCGGGCGCATCTACATCATAGGAAATGTCGAGGGTGATTCTGATCGACGGGAGGTGTCCGAGCACATCGGAGGCATCTGCGTCGGCCCGAAACGCAGCGAATGCTGTCCAAAAGCATTCATGACAGCCGAGGGAGAAATCCTCCAGCCGAAACGTCAGAGTCCGTTCGGAAAGGAGCCGACGGAACAGCTCAGCTATTGATGTCTTGCCGCTGTTGTTGCGGCCGACGATCAGCGTCGTCCGCTCTTCTAATCCTATCGCGACACTCCGCAGGAGTCTGAAATTTTCAATCTCTACATGCTTGATGCGCATTTAATTTTTCTCCCCATTCCCATGTCTATGAAGCCAGAGGATTTCAGATCATTAGACCGACGGCACAATGACATTATTTCGATTAGACCTCGATGACGATCTGCTGCGCGATCGCGTTGTACAGATCGACTTCCATCTGTTCGGTCCGAATCGACACGATCAGGCTGTAACGAGCCGGCAGGTCGTAACGCTCCAGCGCGGGCCGCGTGCGCCACCATCCGGCCGATGGGTACACCGCAATGAAGCCTCGACTGGCGAGTTCGGCGGCAGTCCCCTCCCAAACATCCTGATGCAAGGAGCCTCGGTGGCGCTGCCGATCGCCCAAGTACCAATTTGGATCTTTTGGGTTGACCGGGTCGCCATCATCTTCCCGCTCAGCGGCGGCATTGACCCGTGCAACAAAGTCCTCCGTGGTCGCATCGAGCGGGCGCTGAACATCGAAACGCAAACGGTGCGACGGATAGTGGAACTTCGAAGCAGTACCGCGCGCGGAAGGATTAGGTTCAATGAAATACGACAAGGTGACGCGCATCTGCACCTTGGCGTTCTGCAACGCCTCCAATTGCTCTTTGGGCCACGGCAGTGCATGCAAGTTCATGTCGCGGCTCACGATCCCTTTCTTTTTGTCCTTCACATAGGGATGGACCAAGTCTTCAACGACCAGGGTCAGCGAGTTGCTCGCGCTCCACTGCGCACGCTCCAGATCAGGCGTACCCCACCCGCAGTGGCGGATCAGGTCGACATAGTCGTTCTTGTTCACCGGCCGATTGACGGGCAGATACATCCCCCGCATCGCGTCGCTCCATTCGGCAGAGTGGACGATCAGGGCACGAATCGTTTCCGGACGCAGTGCAGGATAAGCACTCATGAGCTGTGCCGCCATCCGCGCGCACAGGGCCGAAGCGGCGCTCGTCGCATTGGTCGTCGTCAGCAAGCGCTCGTCCGGGCGATGATGCGTGGTGAGCAAATTGAGGCTCGGCATGCCCGCAGCGCCGAACGCATCCCGACTGACATTGCCACCCTCCAACACCACGTCGGGCTTCAGTGGCCAAGCACCGTCCCAAGTCCGTGAGGTCGTGGTGTAGGGGCTCAGCCCACCTTCCGCAGCAATGGCCTCAACGGCAGCATCTTCGGTATCAATCTTTTCGGTACATGCACCCACGGTAATGGCGTTCCACGCCTGCCCAGGATCATGGACCAAGTTGGTCGACAAACTGGCGGGATAGGTCATCCAGGCATCGTGCTGATTGGTATTTCCTGCCGATAGGATAAAGAGCCTGGGAAACTGTCCGGCCCCGTCAGCATCAGCCGCCAATCTATCCACAGCGGACGACCACGACGATGGACGGCCGCGATCTCGATAGTCCGAAGCGGTCACGGCCGATGTGAAGACGCGACGGCGCAGTGGCGCTGCAATCTCCGGGCGGCTTACCCCTTCGGCGAACAGATAAGCATGATGCTTCGCAGTGCCTGGATTAGCGCCATCATTTGGCGTGAGCTTGACCGACTCGATACGGTGCTGTGTGCGAAAAAAATCATTGGCCCCGAGCTTGTCTGTCAGGTCACCGTGTGCCACCAGGCCGGCTAACCCGGTGCCGTGATTTGCCCGGTCATCTACACCCCACCCCGGTTCGACCGTGTGCAGATCGCCGCCCGCCAACAAAGGGGCCAGCAGGGGATGACCACGGTTGACCCCCGAGTCCAGCAGACAGACGTAGGGAACCTCATCACCTTCGCCTGCAAATTGCGTGCGGTCCACCAGGTCATTCACCCATTGCCGCTGCTCGTCCACGCCCATGCCGTCAAAGAATTCAGCCGTATCCTTGGCCCTGCGCAGTTCCGCCACGCAGTTGAGCGTCATCACCGACGCGGAGAACTGCTCTTGTGAGCCGTACATCAGCAAGACCGTGCGTTCCGGAAAATTGGCCTGTGCAGGGCCAACGACGCAACCGGCCAGCTCCGCGACCTTCTTAAAATCCGCCACCACATTCTGGCGTTGGCCGACTGCGCGCGCTGGAAGCCAGACCTCCCACCAGAATGCTGCGGCCGGGTCTGCGGGTAGCAGCGCGGGATCGTCCGTCCACAGGGCACGCAACTCCGCAACACGAATCGATGCAATGGTGTCGAGCAAGTGGCGGTGGTCGATGGCGTCGCCGTTCTTGTTCTTCTTTTCTTCGAGGTATGCGGTTACGTACTTCTCAAAATGCTCTAACTGCCCATCGGGAACAAACACGTTGGCGAAAGTGATATCACCTTCCTTGCTAACACTAAGCAGTTCGATTTTCTTTGTGCTGTTCGCAAGGCTCTCAAAGGCCAGCTCGACCTCGGGTTGGCTGACAAACTGGATCTGCAAGCCCAGCCCGCCTTCCAGTCCTTGCTGCTGCTGCGCGGCGATCGTGGCGGCGGCAACCGGCTTCAATGCAGTGAGCTGGTTCCGAAGCGATTGGCCATGCTGTTGTCGAGGCAGTTCAGGCACGGTCTTACGCCCACCCCCATTGGGTGTGTGCGCCGTGAACGCAAGCGGCTTGGCCGTGTTGTGCAGTACGAGGTGCGGACGCTTATCGTGAGGTTGATCCGGCATGGCTGGACGTTGTCTTATTGTTATTTGCCAGCTTTTGGCTGAGCTGTCGGCGCTCCAGCAACGCGAGACTCAGGCGTTCTTGCGTGGTGCGTTCTTCGTCATGCATAACCGCTTCTTTAATCGCATCATCTACGGCGCGGCGGATCTCAGCGTAGCTGAGCCCTTCGGCTTTAGCGGCCAGTACCTTAAGCGGGAACGGTTTAGGTACGAAACCGCCCAAACGCGAGCGAATTAGTTCGCCCGCCTGCGCCACTGTCGGGAGGTGATATTCGATCATGTCGTCGAAACGACGGAATAAGGCGTGGTCTAGAATTTCCGGATGGTTGGTTGCG
>CAIWFP010000080.1 GCA_903911985.1 uncultured Sphingomonadales bacterium | reverse complement strand
CCCCGCCCGCCGGCACCATCGCCAGCATCAGGGCCAGTGTCGCTGTCAAACCGTGCCTGCGCATGATCGTCACCTGTTCCTCATTTCGCTCTTCCGGGCCTGTCCTAGCGAATAAGGATTAATGGAAAGGTAAGCCTATCCTGCGACAAGCCGGGATCATTCAACCGCACCCCTGGGGCGAAAAAGACCGACTAATGCAGGAATTCACCGCATCGAATTCACCGTTTCGCGCGCAGGAAGCGGCACCGGCGGCTTTGAGCCCGGCGCCGGTGGAGCTGCGCGAGGTGCTGAACGCGATCTTCTTCCACCGCCGTGCCGCCATGGTCGCAGCGGGGGTGGTGCTGGTGTTGGGGCTGCTGGCGGCGGTTCTGATGCCGCCGCGCTACACCGCCGAGGCGCGACTGCTGCCGCTGTCCACCGGGGTATATGACACGGGCGAGGCCAATGCGCCCCGTCTGCCCGGGCAGGCGCTCGATCCCGCCGCTGTGGCGAATGTCGAGCAGCAGTTGCTCTCCAGCCTTGATCTGCACCGTCAGGTGGTGCGCGGCATGCTCCCCCCCGGCGCCGGCGAGGCCGAAGTATCGCGCGCCATCGTCGGTTTCGAGAAGGATTTCAGCGTCGCCAAGGTGAATGACACCAACGTCATCGAGGTCACCTATAGCGCCAGCGACCCGCATCGCGCGGTCAATGTGCTCAACCTGCTGATCAAGGGCTATTATCAGGCCCGCGCCAATGCGCTGACCGCCGGGCGCGTGGCCTATCTGCAGCGCCAGAGCGACGAGGCCAGCCGCCAGCTGGACACCGCCGACGGCGAACTCACCGCCTTTCAGCGCGAGCATCACATCGTCGATATATCGGCGCAGATTGCCGGTGCGGTGAAGGAGAACGACACGCTGCGGCTGAACTGGCAGAACGAGCAGGCCAATCTGGCCGATACCCATCACGCGATCTCGCGCCTGCGCAACGAGTTGTCGGTGATCCCGACGAATGTCGAACTCTATACCGACAATGGCGAGGCCGCCCGCGCGACGGGCGACATGCGCGCGCAATTGCTTGCCCTGCAGGCCAAACGCGCCGATGTCGCCTCCCGCTACATGCCCGGCTCGCCGCTGGTGGTGCAGCTCGACACCCAGATCGCCACGCTGGAATCGGCGCTTTCCGGCCAGAAGGCGTCGCTGCCCGATACGCGGCGATCCGGGCGCAATCAGGTGTTCGATACCGCCTCCATCAGGCTGGTGGACGCCGAGGTGAGCGCCGCCGGCAATGCCGGGCGCAAGGCGGCGCTGACCTCCGAGATGCGGCAGTCCGATCAGCGGCTCAGCCGGTTCAACGACATCGGCCAGCGCCTCGCCCAGCTGCGGCTCAACCGCGATCTCGCCGCCGACAACTACCGGTCGCTGGCCATGCAGGTGGCGCAGGCCAGGGTACAGCTCAATCAGGACTCGGTGGAGGGCAACCCCTCGGTCCGCCTGATCGAGGCCCCCACAGCGCCCATCAGCCGGTCCAATCCGCGCTCGCTGATCCTGACCGCGGGCGTGATCGTGGCGCTGGCAACGGCGGCGGTGACGGTGGGGCTGCTGACGTCCCTGCGCGAGGTGTTTCTGTCGGCGCGGGAAGTGGAGGCGGCCACGGGCCTGCCGGTTCTCGCGGCCCCGCTTGCCGGTGACCTTGCCGAGAGCCGTCAGGCCGCGGTCCTGCGGGTGCTGTCGGCGATCAGCACCAATATCCTCTCGCGCGAGGGCTCGGTATTGTTTGTCGAGCACGCCTCGCGGCGAAACCTGCAAACGGCGGCCCTCTGGCTTGCCGAGGCACTGGAAAATTTGCGACCCGGCAAGGCCGTTCTGCTGCGCTTCGCCCCCGGCGGGCAGCGCGCGGGCAGTGTGGAAGAGCTGGTGTTCGACAGGGTCGGAAACCTGCCCGCCGCCGTGGTTGACACCGCGCTCAGCAAAAATCTGGTGGGGGCAATGGGCATGATCCGTGCGCTCAGGGCCGGGTTTGGCCATGTTGTGGTCACCAGCCCCCCCGTGGCAGCCGGGCCAGAGGCCTTGTTGCTGTCGCAAGCGGTCGATCACGTGATCGTTGTGGTGGAATGCGAGGTAACCCGGCGCCCGGTGCTGGTGGAGTTGCTGCGACAGCTCGCCCAGTTGAATGTGCAGGTGACAGGCCTGCTGCTGCTCGGCCGCCGCTCGCATATTCCCGGCTGGCTCTATGCCCTGCTGTTCAACCGGGGGGTTACGCCCGGCACGCCCCGGCTGTTCGCCTCGTGGCGGCGGCGCTTTCGGCTGTAACCGCGAATTTCCGGCCGCACGGGATTAGCCATCCGGTGGTCTGCGCGCGCCAGCAAGATGCGCAATGCACCCACGCCAACCACGCGGATCGCCCTGCCGGGGTAACGATGCCGGGCCTTGGGCGGAAAGGCGCTTTGTGGTGCGCACAGATTCCTGATGCAGGGTTAACGCGTCATCTGCGGTTTTTCCGGCGATAGCCCCCCGCTACCGCCCCGGATCGAGGCCCCCGCCCGCCGCGGGCCCGCGCGCAACGGGCGCGCAAACGCCGTAAACGCGGCGTTAAACATTTACGCGTAGCTGTTTCGTCTGACCGTAGATCTGGCGGGGGGGGGAATACCCGCGGCTGACAGCGAGGTGGAGCGTGGAACAACCAGTCTGGGCGAAAACGCCTCCGCCGGGGGCATATCCGGGGCCGGAGCGGCGGGAGCGAAAGCCGGTTCTGGGTTTGCGATTCCGGGATTTCGACACGGCGCAGGCCGCCCAATACATTCTGACGACAAAGCGCGGGGCTGACGAGGGGGCGGGATTGTTCGTTACCCCCAACATCCAGCACATCGCCCTTGGCCGGCGCGATCTCGAATTCGGGCAGGCCATGGCCTCAGCCCAGATTCTCGTGGCCGATGGTTTTCCGGTCTATCGATTTGCCCGCTTGCGGGGCCTGTTCCTGCCGGGGCGGGTGACCGGCCGCGAGGTGGTGGAGCATATGTTCGCCGACCCCGCCGCTCTGGTCGGCCATCGCGGCTATTTCGTCGTCGACAGCGAGGAGACGGCGCGCGGGCTGGAGAATTGGGCAGCGGAAAAATTCCCCGGCTTTGCCCTGTGCACCCATGTCCCGCCTTTCGGCTTCGAACACAATGTCGAACATTGTCTGGCTCTGGTGGATGACATCAACCGTTTTGGCACCAGCCTGCTGTTCATGGGCGTGGGCGCGCCCAAGAGCGAGGTCTTCGTCTATCGCTACAGCGCCATTCTGCCCTCCTGCTGGGCCCTGTGTGTGGGTCAGAGCATGCGGCTGCTGATCGGCAAGACGCGCCCGCCGCCGGCACTCATCGTCCGGCTCAATCTGGAGTGGTTGTGGCGCCTTGTCCTTGAACCTGGGCGGATGCTGCGCCGCTATGTGCCCTCGGCCATCGGCTTTGTTCATGCGGCCTTGTCCGATTTGGCCTGGACCTGGCAGCAGTCACGGGCGCTGCGCTCCAACCCGACCACACCGGCGGGCCCGGAGCATGGGGCAAAAGGATGAGGCGGCGTGAAGTCGCCATTCGCTCCCTTGCCATTGGCAAGTACGGGGCGACGCGGAATTGGGGGACGTTATGATACCTGAAGGCAGGCTCAATCCCGACGGCACGGTGGATGTCCCATCCTTCGATGCCAAATGGTTGCGCTATCTGCGCTCGATGCGGCTGGCGTTCTATGTCGGTCTGGCGCTGGGCGATGTGCTGGGGCTGGTCGCGGTATTCCTCATCGCGGCGGCGTTTGTGGTGGATGTGACCACCCATCAGGCCTTCCTGCCCGAGTGGGCCTTGCGGCCCGGCGTGGCCTTTGTACCGATGTTTGTGGCTATCGCCATCCAGCGCAAGCCCTATTCCTCCCGCTTTCTGGCCGATCCCGAACGGGCCTCGCGCGATACTATGTCGGCGCTGTTCACGGCGGGGCTGCTGGTTGGCCTGCTCGCGCTGCGGTTTGATGCGCAGTTCCTGCGCTCGGCCGGGGTTGTCGCGGTGGGCACGCTGCTGGGCGCGGGCTGGCTTGCGGGCTGGCACGGACTGGCCGAGCGTATCATGGGCTGGCTGTTCAAGGGGCAGCCGACCGCCGTTCTCGCCATTGTCGATGATCTCGCCCTCGACCTGCCCTATGATTTTCCCACGATTTTCGCTGGAATCGCCGGCTTGCGCCCCGATCGCAACGATCCGGCCGCGCTTGATTCGCTGGCTGCGGCGATTTTTGGGGTGGAGCGGGTGATCGTGGCCTGCAGCCCGGAGCGGCGACCGCTGTGGATCGATGTGTTCAAGGGCGCCAATGTTCAGGGCGAACTGGTACTGCCCGAGGTTGATTCCATCGGCATGCTGCGCACCGGCCGCGCCGGACCCAACACCACCGCCGTGGTCACGCTGGGCGCGCTCGATACCACCAACCGGATTGTGAAGCGCAGTTTTGACCTTGCCGTCGCGCTGGGTGCCTTGGCTTGCGTCTGGCCGATCCTGCTGGTCACCGCCATTGCCGTAAAGCTGGACAGCCCCGGGCCGGTGTTCTTCCGCCAGCCGCGCGTGGGCCGGGGCAACCGTCTGTTCAACGTCTACAAGTTCCGCTCCATGCGCACCGACATGTGCGATGTGGCGGGCAATACCTCCACCGGCCGGGTCGATCCGCGCGTGACGCGCGTCGGCGCCTTCATCCGCAAAACCAGCATTGACGAGCTGCCGCAGATCTTCAACGTAATCCACGGCACCATGAGCATCGTGGGCCCGCGCCCCCATGCCGTGGCCAGCAAGGCGGCGGGGCAGATGTTCTGGGAACTGGACGAACGCTACTGGCACCGCCATGCCATCAAGCCCGGCATCACGGGGCTGGCGCAGGTGAGCGGCTGGCGCGGCACCACCGAGACGGCGGACGACCTGACCGGCCGCGTGGCGATGGACACGGCCTATATGCTCGACTGGACCGTGTGGCGCGATGTGGAGATCCTGTTCCGCACGGTGACGGTGCCGTTCCACAAAAACGCCTATTGAGCGGTTTGAACGCTGCGCACTTTAGAGGCAGGGTAGAGGGAAGACTTGGGGCCTTAGGCCCCAAACCCCATTACTGCCTGCGTCGCGCCTCCCTCTCGGCGAGGCGCCCTGTCGCGAAGCGGCCTTGAAAGCCTGCGGCGCGGTGAGGTTGGATCGGAGGTCGCCGTCAGCCCTGCTCCATCGCCGGGAGACGGCAAGGGAGTGCTAAATTTCTGAAAAATTCTGGAGCCACTTTTAGCCGCTACTGGGCCGCTTCCTGCCCGGATTCCAGCATCTCGCTCAGTGCCAGCCATTCGGCCTCGGCCGCTGCCACATCGCTCTCCAGCAGGCCCCGGCGGCGGGATAGTTCGCCCATGGTCAGCTTGGCGAGGTCCGCGCTGGCGTGGGTTGGGTCGAACATGGCGCGGTCGATCTCGCTGACCTGCGCCTGCAGCTTGGTCAATCTGCCTTCCGCCTCGTTCACGGCCTTCTTCAGGGCGCGTGCTTCCTCGCGGGCGGCGGCTGCGGCCTTGCGATCATGCTTGCTGAGCTTGGGCTTGCCATCGGCGCCATCCGCCTTGGGCTGGTTTCGGCCCAGCACCCAGTCGATGTAATCCTCGATGCTGCCGGAAAATTCCTTGGCCGTGCCGCCATCCACCAGCACCAGCCGGTCGGCGGTGAGTTCGACCATGTGGCGGTCGTGGCTGATGAGGATAACCGCGCCGGTGTAGCTGTTGAGTGCCTGCACCAGCGCCTCGCGGGCGTCGATGTCGAGGTGGTTGGTCGGCTCGTCGAGGATCAGCAGATGCGGCGCGTCGCGCGTGACCAGCGCCAGCGCCAGACGCGCCCGCTCGCCACCCGAAAGCGTGGTGATCTGCGCGGTGGCGCGATTGCCGGAAAAGCCGAAGCGGCCAAGCTGGGCGCGGATGGCCCCGGCTGTCGCGTCTTTCATCGCCCGGGTCATCAGCTCCAGCGGCGTCGCGTCGGAATCCAGCTCCTCCACCTGATACTGGGTGAAATAGCCGATCTGCATTTTGCCCGCCGTGTGGATTTCACCGGCCATCGGCGTCAGCTGCGCGGCCAGCAGGCGGGCCAGCGTGGTCTTGCCGTTGCCGTTGCGGCCGAGCAGCGCAATGCGGTCATCGGGGTCAATGCGCAGATTGAGCCGCTGCAGGATCGGTGCGCCCTCGGTGTAACCCACAGATGCGAGGTCTAGCGTAATCAGCGGGGGTCGCAGCTCGCTGGGATCTGGGAAATCGAAGCTGAGCGTCGGGTCCTCGATCTGGGCGGCGATGGGCTGCATCCGCTCCAGCATCTTGGCGCGCGACTGGGCCTGCTTGGCGGTGGAGGCGCGGGCGGAATTGCGGGCGACAAAGTCCTTCAGCTTGGCCGCCTGCGTTTCCTGCGCGGCGCGGGCGGCGGCGATCTGGGCGAGGCGCTCGCTGCGTTGCAGCTCGAAACTGTCGTAGCCGCCAGGATAGAGCGTCAGCTTGCCGCCGGTGAGGTGGACGATATGATCGACCACATTGTTCAGCAGATCACGCTCGTGGCTGATGATGATCAGCGTGCCGGGATAGGATTTGAGGAAATTCTCCAGCCACAGTGTCGCCTCAAGGTCGAGGTGGTTCGACGGCTCGTCGAGCAGCAGCACGTCGGGCGACGAGAACAGCAGCGAGGCCAGCGCCACACGCATCTTCCACCCGCCGGAAAAGGTATCCAGTGCCTGCGCCTGCATCTCCTCGTCAAAACCCAGCCCGATGAGAATGCGCGCGGCGCGGGACGGGGCGCTGTAGGCGTCGATCGCCAGCAGCCGGTCGTGGACATCGCCCAGCCGGTGGGGATCGGTGCAGCTTTCCGATTCCGCGAGCAGCGCGGTGCGCTCCACATCGGCGGCAAGCACGGTTTCGAAGGGCGTGGCGGTGCCGCTGGGGGCCTCTTGCGCGATATAGCCAAGGCGGGTGCGGCGGGGCATCTCGATCTCGCCCTCGTCGGGCTCAATCTCGCCGATGATCGCCTTGACCAGCGTCGATTTGCCCGCGCCATTGCGCCCGATCAGCCCCACCTTGCCGCGCGGGGGAATCGCGGCGGTGGCACTATCGAGGATGTTGCGCCCGCCAAGGCGCACGGTGATTCCCTGAATTGTCAGCATGG